>CAVZIK010000005.1:0-9971 GCA_963775295.1 uncultured Actinomycetes bacterium | reverse complement strand
CGTTCGCTTTCGTCGCTGAGCTCCCACGCGGCGCGCCCGATCAGCGTTGAGACCGAGGAGAGCATAGAGACCGAAGCGTTCGACAGCCCGCGTGCCACCCCCCCATCGTCCTGTCGGCACGGCGACGACATCGTGCCGCCGCGCCGGCCCCCGCGGAAGGTCCGTGCCTCGCGTGCACGCCGGCGTGGCGAAGGCGTGACAACGGTGCAGGCGGAGGCGCCGGGCACGAGAGGGAACGCTACGTGACGACCGCTCGTAGCCGGACCTATCTCGGGAGGCGTCACGATGAAGACGACGAAGCTGGCCGACGGCCGGACGCTTGCCTATGAGGACTACGGTGACCCCCAGGGAAAGCCCGTCGTCTTCACGCACGGGTTCGGTGATTCCCGGCTGATCCGGAACCCGGACAACGACCTGACTGCCTCGCTGGGCGTCAGGGTCATCGCCCCAGACCAGCCGGGGATCGGCGGCTCGTCGCCCAAGCCGGGCAGGAAGATGATCGACTGGGGCTCGGACGTGGAGGAGCTGGCCGACGCGCTCGGTCTGGGGGAGTTCGCCGTGGCCGGCCACTCCGGAGGCGGTCCGCACACCCTGGCGATCGCCGTCCATCTGCCCGAGAGAGCCACGAAGGGTGTACTGGCCTCGCCCGTGGGCGACTTCGACGACCCGTTCATGCGCAAGCAGTTGGTTATGAAGGACCTGAAGCAGATCGCCAAGATCCATCGGCTGCACCATCTGCTGCACTGGGCGTTCAAGCACGAGGCAAAGGACGCGCTGAAGGATGTCCCGTCGTACGTGGAGTCTGTCGCCGAGGACGACCCGTCAGACGCGGCGACCATGCTCGAAGATTCAGCTCTCACGGAGATGTTCGAGAAGAACTTCGAGCAAGGCATGTCCCATGAGGGCGAGGGGACCTACGAGATGACTCTGGCCCTGTGGGACTGGGGGTTCAAGCTCGAGGACGTGAGGCAGCCGTTCGAGGTGTTCTACGGCGACGCGGACGACATCATCTCGCCCGAGATGCCCCGGCGCGTGGCGGAGGAGCTTCCGAACGGGACGGGCCACGTCTGGCCCGGCGCGGGGCACTACGGCTTCGTCGACCCTGAGCGGTGGAGGCAGTTCCTCGGTGCGGTCGCCTGACCGCGTGAGGGTCGCGCGTCTGCGCTCATCCATGTGCCGACGCTCGGGCACAGAGCTCCAGTCGTATCGGTGGAAGAAGCAGGAGGGCTTGCAGGTCCGCATCCGGGTTCGCTAAGTAGACTGGGCCGAGTGCCGGGCCTGTCGGGATCGGGCTGCTCTACGTCGCCTACGTGCGGCGCAAAAGGGGCCGGGTACCGTGTATTGGCACACGAGCACAGCGAGTGGCGCGGACCATCTTGATCCCCGGCCCTGGCTGATCGTGGGGATCGTCCTCGTGGCCGTTGGCGTTGCGGCCTTCCTTTCGAGGGAACGTCGGTTCTGATTCAACGAGCCGACGACCGCGACGGCGGTCGCTCGGCTTGGCCTGCAGAGTCCTCAGGGCCTTCATGGCCGCTCATGCGACTGTTCCGCGACCGTGATGCCACGACTTCATGGCCACGAAGACCTGCCTTGCTCCGGGGTATACTTGTCCCCCTCGCGGGCCGCTAGCTCAGCTGGGAGAGCGCCGCCCTTGCACGGCGGAGGTCAGGGGTTCGAGCCCCCTGCGGTCCACCACTGTTGTCATTTCGACAACGTTTGGGGTATAGCGACCGCCACCTGAGTGAACACCTTCTTCCATCCACGCTTTCGGGGCTGACCGATTCCGCGGAGTAGAGTAGGCTCCGATTCGGGGAATCGACTTGGAGGTCACCTTGGCATCAACAAAGACCGAGTTGCCTCTCGTTGAGGCGATCATGGAGCTGAGGTGGCAGCTCAGTGCCGAGCGTGGACCGGGCAGGCTTGTTGATCCCAACTATCGCGTACTGGTCGGTCGATTTTCGGACAAGGTCGCCTACAGGTTCCCGGAGTATGAACCGCTACCGAACGCGAGCATCCCGGACGAGATGATTCCGTTCATGGTGCAGCATCGCTTCAAGGGTTCGGAGCAAGGATGGCCGCTCATCCAGTTGGGTCCTGGAATCCTGACCGTGAACGACACGGAGAAGTACCAGTGGCCGGGATTCAAGAGCCTGTGTCTTGATTCTGTGGAATCGCTGGTTGACTCCTACCCTGCGCCCGGCGAACTTCGGATTGGTCAGCTCACACTTCGGTACATCAATGCGCTGGCATTCGACTTTGAGAAGTCCAGCGTGGTGGACTTCATCGCAGATCGCGTGGGCATCGGCCTATCGCCACCCGCTGACCTGTTCAGTGACACCGGTGTCGACACCAAGCCGGAAGCTCTCAATCTGTCAGTCTCGTATCCGGCCCCCGATATTGGCGGCACAGCTACTCTGAAGCTCGCCACGGGGTACAAGGAGGGGGCTGCGGCCCTTGTGTCTGAGACAGTGATTTCGAGCGAATCGTCGCCTGCGGTCAACTTGAGTGTCGATGGTGTCGATGATTGGCTCGAAGGGGCGCACGCGATCGCCCACAAGTGGCACGGGAATCTGTTTTCGAAGAGGCCCGGAAAGAGAAAGGGCGCGGTGAAGAAATGACCAACCGACGGGTGACCAATCGAGGCCGGGTTTCACGGGGCTATTCCGTCCGAGTCGTTTCGGACCTGGACTCACAGGATTCGCTGAAGGCAGGTCCAATGACCCCTTCACCCGAGCTAGCGGCAGGTCTTTCAGCAACTTCGCCCGCATCCGCGTCCGCTGTTGTGGTTCGCCCACAGCAGCCCACAAATGCATCGAGCGGTGTATTGCGGGAGCGGCCCCGAGTTGTTGGCCGGACTATCACGCTGGGTGAAGCTCGAACCATCTCTCGACGAATCCTTCGCGATTCCGACGCACGACGTGTCGAGGGTTTTTCGGAGGCGGTTCGTGAGACCCAGGACGACGACAGACCCTCCTGATGTACCAGTTTCCCGCCGTCACCGAAGACATTCGGCAAGGCGACCTCTTCGTCAAGCTCCCCAAAGCTAGGGTCTCGATGGAGGATGTGTCCGTCATCGATGAGATGAACAACGTGAAGGCCGCCTGGTGGGAGAGCATCGCCAGTCAGGGCGAGTCCTACGACCTGATCCTGCCTGTCACCGTGGTTTCCGGAATTGTCATATCGCAGGATTGTGATGCCGCGAGGACAGAAGAAATCACCTTCGCCGAGGTTGTTGAGTTCGACAAGCTTGAATCGATAGGGCACCTATCGGCCCCGAAGTTCATAGAGAAGCTGCCAAGACACACGCGGCTTAGCCAGCGATGGTTCTACCTTCCCCCAGATGAACGGCTTGGCTTCTCTGAACGCATGTGCGCCGACATGCGGTCCATCATTCAAGTGCCCAGAGAGCAGCTTGAGCACCGGCGGCAGTTGCGCATTGGACGTCTCGTGCGCGTTGCATACGAACACTTCCGGGAACGAGTGTCGGAGTATTACCGACGATATCCCTACAACGAGTGGTACCCCTTCACCGCACCGGAATATGAAGAGTACGCGAAGAAGCACGACGACGCGTGTTCTTACCCTTGGCAAGTATCCTCCTGACCTATCAGTCTGGTTTGAACGAGACTCTGCGTGGTCTCCGCGATATTTGCTGTTGAGGCCGCGGGAAGCGCCGCGACCCGGCGGGCCAGCTCCGGATGCAGCCTGCACGCGCCCTGCGTGTCGATTACGAAGTCGCGCGGCGTGAAGACGTTGCCGCGAACGAAGTCGAGCACAACTCGGTCGACCCCCGGGCGATGCGGCTCCATGAGGTCATAGACGAATGAGTCCCGCCCCGGCTGGCAGACGTGCAGGTGACCGATGGTCGGATCGAGCCCAGCCGCCGCGATGGCGATGCGCACCTGGCTCTCAAGCACCGCGTAGCCGTAGTTCAGCAGGGCGTTGACGGGGTGCCGGGCGTGGCGGTTGCTGCGCCGCAGCACGTCCTGGCGCATGCCGATCCGTCTCCATTCTGGAGGGATCGGCTTCTTGAACCGCCCGGCTTTGTTGGAGGCTCCAACCCTTGAGAGGATGGAGCCATGGACAGACAGACGAGGTACCCCAAGGAAGTCAGGGAGCGGGCCGTGCGCTTGGTCTTCGAGCACGAGCGCGAGTACAACTCCCAGTGGGCGGCGATCACCTCCATCGCCACCAAGCTCGGCATGACGCCGGAAACGCTGCGCAAGTGGGTGCGGCGCGCCGAGACCGATGAAGGCCTGCGGCCGGGGCTGACCAGTACCGAGCGCGAGCGCATGAAGGCCCTTGAGAAGGAGAACCGTGAGCTGCGGCGCGCCAACGAGATCCTCAAGGCAGCGGCGGTTTTCTTCGGTGCGGAGCTCGACCGCAACGGGAAGAGATGACCGCCTTCATCGACGAACGCCGAAGCGAGTTCGGGGTCGAGCCGATCTGCGAGGTGCTGCCGATCGCCCCGTCGACGTACTACGCGGCCAAGACGCGTCCGCCATCGGTGCGTGCCCTGCGCGACGCCGAGCTGCTCGAGAAGATCCGCAAGGCCTGGAAGGCGAGCCGCGGCCGCTACGGCGCCCGCAAGGTCTGGCGCCAGCTGCGCCGCCAGGGAGAGAGCGTCGCCCGCTGCACGGTCGAGCGTCTGATGCGCGCCGAGGGCCTCACCGGCGTTGTGCGCGGCAAGTGCGTGTTCACCACCATGCCCGACGAGATTGCCCCGCGTCCTGAGGACCTCGTCGAACGCGACTTCACGGCCCCGGCCCCGAACCGTCTCTGGGTCGCCGACCTGACCTACGTGCGCACCTGGGCGGGGTTCGTCTACGTCTCGTTCGTCTTCGACGTCTACTCGCGCTTCATCGTCGGCTGGCAGGCGGCCAGCCACCTGCGCACCGACCTTGCCCTGGACGCCCTGGAGATGGCCCTCTGGCAGCGCAAGGGAGCCGGCGAGAGCCTCGTCCATCACTCAGACCGCGGCGTTCAGTACCTCTCGATCCGCTACACCGAACGACTCGAGGACGCCGGCATCGAGACCTCCGTCGGCAGCCGCGGCGACGCCTACGACAACGCCATGGCCGAGAACGTGATCGGTCTCTACAAGACCGAGGTGATCCGCCACGAGGGCCCTGGAAGGGCCTCGAAGAGGTCGAGTTCGCGACCCTCGAATGGGTCGACTGGTTCAACAACACGAGACTGCTTGAGCCGATCGGCTACGTCCCGCCGGCGGAGTTCGAGGAAGCGTACTATGCTCACGCCGCTGCCTCGGAAGAAGAGGAGAGACTCAAACAAGAGAGCCTCCACTGAACCCGGGGCGGTTCAGTTCAAGCACTTCGTAAGGCAGAGTGGCGGCTGGAAGCTGCTGTGGAATGATGGTAACCGCTCCAAGAAGCCTGAAGAAGCGGCCCAGTTGCTCTTCAAGGGGATTGCCCAGAGCTACTGCACTGCCAACAACGTTGTCATTGATCGAGAGGTCAATCTCGGGACGGGCCTCGTTGACTTCAAGTTCAGCAATGGCTACCGGAACTGTGCGCACATAGAAGTGAAGAAGCTCCACAACGGCAGATTCTGGCATACGAAAGGGTAACGCTATGAAGAACGAAGAATTGCAGGACTCCAAGAATGAAGTCAAACACCCCACCAAATCCTCTCATCTAAAGCGAGTGTTAGCCTTGGCTGCAATCGGCGCAATCGGGGCCGGCGTGGCCGGCTGTAGTGAAAAAGCTACCAGCAATGCCCAACCAACCCCGGGAACAATAAAGACCGAATTAGCCAGCCCAAGCGCAACTCCAGAGTCAACACCAAGCCCTAATCAATACACCTCTGCGATGGAACGTTACGCGCAAATGGATGTCCCAGAGTATGAATCACTTGATCTCCAGGAACGCCTAAAATACTCGCAATACCTGTTAGATTCTTCTGTTTACTCTCAAATGGATTATTCGACCACCTATGGAAAATATGGGAATTACCAAGAATACGCTGTCAAATACACTCCGCCGTCACCAGCCAATACCGGCCAACAGATACTGGATAACGAGTTGTTCGTCATGCAAGACGCATTACTGCAATTACAAGAAGGGGCGTCATCGCCAACGCTTGACCATACAAAAGCCGATGAGGTTTTTGGTATGGCCTTTTATGATATTGACGAAAGCCGGTCTCATGCAAGGATATATAGTGATTATCTAAAACTTATCGATGACACCCAAGAACCGACGCCACTTAGCGGTGGAAAAATGACAGCAATCAAAACAAGCGAACTTATGAGCGGCAAGGACGTGAACGGGGCAGAAAAACAATTCAAAATCATCACTTTTGAACAAGACGGCAAAACGTTATATGGCAGATACATATATCAACAGTTCACCAGTTACGACAGCTCTGACAAAGGTGTTTGGTTGTTGGACGTTTATGTAGACAAACTAAGTGATTTAGATGCTGAGGGATCCATCCATTAGGTCAGTAGTTTAGAGCGAGACCGCCCAAGACCATCAGCCTCACGTAACTAGTGGCGACGGTCGTGAGGATCGCGCATGATGACGCCGCGCTCCCGCAATCGTGAGCGAACCATGTCCGCACTACAGCCCATCGTCTGGCCGACCTTCACCAGTGAGAGCCCGGATTGGTACAAATCCACGGCTTCCTCGATCTGCTGTTCGCTCAGGAGGATTGGCCTCATCGGGGCATCGTGGGACTGCAAGCAACGGCTGACCGTCGTTCGATGACAGCCGAATTGCGCGGCTAGCTGATAGACGGTGGACCCCGCTCGGTAGGCAACGATCAGTTGCTCGATCACGTCTTCGCTCAGTAGCTTCTGTCGCTGGCGGATTCGCCTGGCCAATGGGCGATCGTCCAACGAGGGTGATGGCCGTGTGATGGATAGCCCAAGTCTGGCGGCTGCGACCTGTTCCAACAGGGGAGAGCATTTGTTTGCATCCCACTCAGATAGGCCCACCACTGTTGTCATTTCGACAACGGGTTTCCCTGCAAACAGTCACCTTCTGCCTACCCGGTCACCTACCCGGTCGCTCCTAACCTCGCTACCCGCGCCTGGGGGGCAGCTTCCGACCGCCGGCGCCCTGCGCGCCCACACTGGGTGCGCCGCTACGTGCGCTTCTGCAGCCTGCGCGTACGCGAGTTCCACCGTATCCGTGAACACGGACGGGAACTCGCCGGGCTTGCCCGCGTCGTAGTCTTGCGCGTACGGTCCGAAGAGATCGATGATGGCCAATCGGTCAGCGGCGTTGAGCAAGGCGTCGCCGGGCGCGTTCACTGAGGGTGGCGTTGTGATGTCTGGGGAGGACGGATCATGAGCAAGCAGCCGAACATCCTGATGATCGTGACCGATCAGGAATATGCCCACCAGTCTCTGCCGGCGGGATTCGCCTTGTCCAACCGGGATCGCATCCATTCCCGCGGGCTCACTTTCGTCAATCACCACGCCACCACCACGGTCTGCACTCCCTCCCGCTCGGTGATGATCACCGGCAGGCATGCACCGCACACCGGCATGTTCGACAACACCAACTTCGCCTGGATCGACGACATGAAGGCCGACCCGCAGGCCTTGCCCACCATCGGTCATCTGCTGCGTGATCTGGGCTACCACACCGTCTACAAGGGCAAGTGGCACCTCTCAGAGCTTCCAGCTCCGGGCTCCCGTGAAGCCATGGAAGCCTTCGGCTTCTCCGAGTACCAGGATTGGGGCGATGCGCAGGGCGGGCCCATGGACGGGCTCTCGAAAGACCCTAAGACTGCGGATGAGGCCGTCGACTGGCTGACGCAGCGTGCCCCCGAGGTCGCTGCGACCCAGCCGTGGTACATGGCCGTGAACTTCGTCAACCCCCACGATGTGATGTTCTACGACACCGACGGCGACGAGACGGTCCAGGCCAACGCCATGTTCCCGATCTTCGACGCGCCCGATACGCCGCTCTACCAGCAGAAGTGGCAGACGGCCTTGCCGGGCTCCTTCTTCGACGACCTGGAGGGACAGCCGCCGGCCGTGCGCAGTTACGAGCGCCTGTGCGACGTGTACTACGGCCCGATCCCGATGGAGCGCCGGGACATGTGGCACAACCATGTCAACTACTACCTCAACTGCCTTCTCGACGTAGACCGGCACATCGGAGCCGTGCTGGATGCCCTGGAAGCGTCCGGCCAGGCCGAGGACACGATCGTCATCTTCACCTCGGATCACGGCGAGATGGGCGGCGCCCATCACCTGCGCCAGAAAGGCAGCGTGGCGTTCCGGGAAACCGTCAACGTGCCGTTGGTGATCGTCGATCCGCGCCACCCCGTCGAAGGCAGGACGGACGCGGTGGGTTCCCATCTCGACCTGGCTCCCACCATCCTGGCGTATGCCGGCCTGCCGGAGGCCGAGCAGCAGCAGCGCTACCCCTTCCTGAAAGGCCATGACCTTTCAGGGATCGTGGAAGATCCCGCCTCCGTCGGACCGCGTGGCACCAGCGGGGAACCCGGCAAGGGCTGCCTAGTGACCTACGACATGATCGCCACCATCGACGCGGAATGGTTCAGCCGTAACGCGGTCAGGGTGTTCGACGCAGCCGCAGCCAAGGCCGGCGTGGAGTTCCACCGCGGCATGGACTCGTTCAAGGGCATGCTGGATGAGATCGGCGTGCCGGACCTTGAGAAACGAGAGTTGTTCCGCTGTGCCTTCGATGGTCGCTACAAGCTGGTCCGGTACTTCGGTCTGGGTGGCTACAACCGGCCGGCATCGGTCGAGCAGTTGCTGGCCGACAACGACGCCGCTCTCTACGATCTGCTCCTGGATCCTGAGGAGATGGACAATCTGGCCGACCCGGCCAATCCCAAGTACAGCGAAGAACTGCTGTCGGCCATGAACCAGAAACTCAATGCGCTGATCGATGAGGAGATCGGGGAAGACAAGGCCCTGTTCACCCCATAGCTGGGTGCCTCAGCCTGTTCTGGATGCGGCTCGATAGGTGGCCCCGAAGGGAACGAAGCGGCCGCGTGCGCACAAGCGCAGACGCTACCCAGCTAGCAAGTCGTTGAAGCGGACCGCGAGCCGCGGCCGCTCGACTCCAGCGCTCTCCCCCAGCCCCATCACGTATGGCCTGACGAAGAGAAGCCGTCGGCGAGCCCCCGCCGGCGGCTTCTCCACATCGCACATGCATTGCGAGCAGAAGCGCCGGCCACTGTAATTCGGGCGACAGGGCGTCGAACAGCGGCCTCAGTTCGTGAAGGCTCGCCAGTTAAGGAGATTAGGCTTCGAGCAGGCGCTTCAACTCACATCGAAGGCTCGACAGCTGTTCACTTAGGTCCTCGATCAGAGAGTCGAACGCAAATCAAACAGTCGGCAGACCTCCTGGCCAGGGTTCGAGAGTTGCCCACTTAGGTCCACCAGCCTTGTTCGCTCAAGAAGAACAGGCGTCGTAGAGCGCGAAGAGGGTCGTCGCGCCCACCGGGCAGGGGGCCCCGACGGTGAGCCGCTCGGTCTCAAGCGTGATCGTCATTCGCTCACCGGATGCTTATTGCCCACTGCCGTCTGCGGCCGTTCCCCAGCTCGGGTTCCCTGCCAGGCGGGACGGCGGTCTCCGCTTGCCAGTGGGCGGCACGACCAGGGCAGACCATGGCGCCGTTGGGGCAAGTCACTTCAGAGGAGCCACCGGTGATGACGGTCTGGCCGGGAAGGTTCACGGGCAAGTACACCCGTAGCATCATCCCGGCGGCGATCAGTGCGTCCGTGCCCCGCCGGGTGCACCGCAGGGTCATGCCAACTGCGGTCGGCCAATGGAGAACACACATGGAATCCCTCGTCGAATTCGGGCCGGCGTGACGGCCGGAGCCCCACCGTCTGAGGTCAGGGAACGCGAGCACGCCGAGTCAGCGGCCGCTGCCAGACTCGCGGGTCAGGGGCGCCTCCTCGCCGCGTTGCGGCCGCCGGACGCCCGGGCGATCCGCCGGACTGACGTGGCCCCGTGAGC
>CAVZIK010000004.1:0-29602 GCA_963775295.1 uncultured Actinomycetes bacterium | reverse complement strand
TCTGGCCTTCGGAGGATCTACCCTCCGCCCTTCTCCCATGAACTGGGGTCACCTTCCGTCACCGATTCACATTCTCTTTGAGGCTCACTGAGAATCACCCTGGGTTTGGTAGCGACTCCATTGCTTGAGTCAAATATGAGGCTCTTCACTCCAGCACTATCGTCCGCACCGTCGCGCTCTTGACCCATGCTCCCTCGCCCGGGGCGAGAGTGGTGGTGGAGGTGTAACCGGTACCACCATACGCGAAGGCCACAAGTCCTTCAGACAACGTGACCGGTGCTGTGGTCGAGTTGCCGATGAGGTTCCATCCGACGCGAAGATCGACGGAAAGAGGCGAAGCGGAGCCACTCAGGGTGACGGTATCCGCCGACGAGGATCTGCACCAATATCCCTGTCCGGCCACTAGGTCGGAGGCAAGGACGGAGACATATCCGTTGCCGTCAAAGCGGAAGAGTTGGCGGTCGCCGACATTCGAACCTGCGGCCCCGGCTACGAGGTTCCACCCCACAGAGAGCAGCCTCGTGTTGGCCGTGGGGGGAGGATCGACGAGCGTGCCCAGCACATCCACCCTATCGAGGGTGATGTATTTGCCAGCGGTGTTGCTCTGGTTCCATACGATGCTGAACTTGTGGAGACCGTAGGCCAGGGGGCCGGTCGAATAGACGTTCACCTGGTACGCGGCTACGGTCGCGGCAAGATCGATGGTCGTCTCGAACACGTCGTCCAGGTATACGTCGGCCTTACCGGTTGTGGTGCCCGTCATGGCGATCCAGTCGAGCCGGGTGCCCTCGAAATACATGGATGCCGTGGAGCCGCTGGTGTTGGCTCGAGCATAGGCGCCACCGGAGGCCGAGGCGGTGGGGTAGGAGGCCCACGGGGAGGGAACGTAGGCGATGTGGGGATCGTTCTCCTGGTATTCGGTCAGCTGAAGGCGGATGAGGGCGAAGTCAATGCCGGTGACGTCGGCGTTGGTGACGGTTATCGGAGTCGCGTCCTCGAGCGCGTACTCGTCGACCGGAAGGTTGTTGTACCACTCGTCGATGTAGCCGGCGCCCAAGTCGACAGTTTGCGCGAAGTAGGTCCCGGCCGGAAGCGCCCAGGTGGTGTAGGCCGTTCCGCCTTCACCGCCGGTCCAGCCATCCGCGTAGATGACCCCGCCACTGTCGTAGATGACAACCCCAACGCCGGGGTCGGCCGGGGCTTGTGTGGTCCCTTCGTCGGTGATATGGCCCGAGATCGTGTAGCCCCTGTTGAGGGAGAAGTTGACACTGTTCGCATCCGCCACTGTCAAGTCAACAGTGTCGATGCCGACACCGGTGATATTGCCCGGAGCCGGGTGATCGTTGTACCACTCGTCCACGTAGCCCTGATCGTTGGCCGTGTTGACGACGTACTGCCCCGCGGGGAGACCGTCGACCGCGTACGCTCCTGTTTCGTCGGTGGTCACGCTGAGCGCAAAGTCTCCCGAGACCGGCTGCACTCTGACCTCGACGTCAGCCAACCCTGGCCCCGCCGAACTGCTGACCGTCCCGCCGAGCGACCTGCCGACCGCGAGCACGAAGTTCTTGCCGGTCGCGTTGCCGGAAGTCACATTGACAACGCTGGCGGAGGCCCCATCTGGATCGAGCAGAACCGGATCGTCGTTGTACCACTCGTCGATGTAGCCTGATTCGTTGTAGGTCTGCACGTAGTACTGCCCGGCCGGGAGCCCTCCGACGACGTAGTTCCCTGACGCGTCCGTGACGGCCCAGTTGGCGAACGAGCCGTCGAGCGCATAGACGTCGACCTCCAGGTCCGCCAGCGAACTACCGCCTGAGCTCGTCACCTTTCCTGAAATACTTCGGCCGGTCGCCAACGAGAAATTGATGTTCGTGCGGGTGGCAGTGGTGCCAAGGTCTAACACGGTAGCCCCGACTCCGTCCCAGTGTCCCGGAAGCGGCACGTCTTTGTACCACTCGTCGATATAGTTCGCCTGGTTCTGGGTCATCACCATGACGGGGATGTTCGGAAGGTTTGCGATGCTGTAGACCCCAGCGGAGTCGGTGACGTCGAGGTCGAGGGGATTCCCATCCTCGTCCACAGCGAGGACGTAGACGCCCGACAGCTTCGTACCGCCTGAGCTGGTGACCGTCCCGGAGATGCTGCCCGTTGCCTGCGGCGCCTCGGCGACGTCGAAGGCATCCACATTGATGTACGCGCCTGCGGCATTGCTGGAGAGACGCGAGATCGTTATCGTGTGCGCGCCGATCGGGAGAGTACCGGTTTCCCACACGGGTATCTGATAGGCGACCGCGTCAGCGTGCAGGTCAACAATGTCGGTCGCCACGCCGTCGATGAATACCCGGGCCTCTCCCATGACGGTCCCCTTCGTCGCGATCCACGACAGAGACGTGCCGTAGAACGAAACGGTGACGGAAGAACTACCCTCGCTGGTTCGGGCGTAGGTCTCCCCGTAAGCGGAGGTCGCGGCGAAGGTGATCCAAGTTCCGCCTGAGTAGTCCGCCATCGGGTTGGTCTGGTCGTAGCGTACGGTGGTCGCTGTCAACGCCGAGCTCGAGCTCAGCATGCTCGATGGCGACGTGCGCGAATCAAGGAGGCGGATGTGCTCCCGGAGTTCATCCTGGCCGCGAGCCGACGCGAGCGCCGTCTGTTGTGCATCAAGCCCCAGACCAGAGTACTGGTCGACCGCTTGCATTGACGAAGCTGCAATCGCGGTATCGGCGAACGGCGCAAACGCGGCCAGGAGCAGGGCTGTCAACATCACCACACCGATAAGGAGGAGGATGGGACCGGGGCGGGTCCCTGGGGACCCGAGGAAGATGTTAGGGCGTCTCCCGCTCCTTGCTACGCGATCGCCACGTCCCGCGACTCCAACCTTGCTCCGCATCCAGACCCCTCCTGTCACTTAACGGTATGGCGCACAATCTGCCGGAGTCTCCCCGCTGAGGAAGCCCCCTTAGCATTTCACTAAATCTTGACTATGTCCGGATGCGTGTGGTTTGTTACAGGTCCTTCTGCAACTCCAAGCCCTGCCTGGTCGAGCTCGCTCCCTCACCCCGACGGAGCCAGCACCGCTTCCTGGCCGGCTGCGGCCTTCACCCAGGCTCCCTGGCCGGGTAGAAGGGTGAAGCTGGACTGATAGCTGCCGGATGCAGTGTCGAAGACGAAGGCCATCACGCCGGCCGGGAGGGTGAGGGTGGCAGAGAGGGCCATGGGGTTGCCGATCAGGTTCCAGCCATTCGACAGACTGATGGGGTGAGGACCGTCCTCGGTCTCGATGTCCAGGCTCTGCTCTTGGGTCATCTTGCACCAGTAGCCGTGCCAGGCTTCCGGTGAGGAGGCGCTCTCGTAGGCGGAACCGTTCCAGCCGAACAGCGTGCCGGGGAAGCTGGTGCCCGGAGCGGCGGCCACCAGGTTCCAACCTGGTCTGAGGGTGATGGTGGTCCCGGTGGGAGCCGCTGCTATCTCCCCCCAGATATCGAGGGCGTCAAGGACAAGGTACTCGGCGGGAAGACTGCCAGAGTTCCTCACCAGGTCCAGGTGGTGCATGCCACTCGGAAGGGTGTCGCTGGTCCACAGGGCCACCTGGTATGCGGCCGGAGAGGAGTAGAGGTCAAGGGTGGTCTTCTTCGCCCCGTCCAGGTAGACGTCGACGATGCCGGGAGTAGAACCGGTCATGCCTATCCAGGCGATCTTAGTGCCGGTGAAGTAGATGGTGGCCGAGGCGCCCGCGGTGCTGGAGCGGGCGTAGGTGCCGCCGTAGGCGGAGGTGTTCGAATAGTCGGTCCAGGTGCCGGTCTTGGCGATGTTGGGGTCGGTGTCGTCGTAGCGGGTGGGGGCGACCTCATAGGTGAAGTCGTCGGCGGCGGTATCGCGGCTGGTCCCGCCCGCGGCGTTCACCTTCACGCGGACCGGTCCCTCCTCATGGGCAGGAGCTGTCGCGGTGATCTTGGTCGGCGAGACGACCGACCAGATCTCCGTGGGAGTGTCCCCGAACAGCACCGACGACACGTTGACGAAGCCTACGCCGTTTATCGTCACCTGCGTGCCGCCACCGATGGCGCCGGTGGTCGGACTCAGAGACGTGATGGAGGGGGGAACGTTGGCTATCGTGCCGTCTATCCGTACTGCGTCCAGAGTTATGTACTTGCTCCCGGTGGCGTTGCTCGAGTTCCAGGCGATCCGCACCGCGTGGGGGCCCCTCAGAAGGTCACCGGTACTAAAGACGGTCTGTTGGAAGGCCGGCGTGAAAGACGACAGGTCGACGGTCTCAATGTACTCCTCGTCCACATACACATCGGCTTTGCCGGAGGTGGATCCTGTCATCGTGGCGATCCAGTCGAGGCTTATCCCCGTGAAGGAAATGGTCGCGGAGGAGCCGCTTGTGTTCGAGCGCATATAGGCGCCCCCCGAGGCCCAGGTGGTCCCATACGAGGACCACGTTCCCGAGTACAGGATGTGAGGTTCGTCCTGCTCGTGGTAGCTGAGCTCTACAAGCGGGAAGTCTACGCCCGTCACGTTTGCATTGGCGATGGGTATCGGGGTGGCCGAGGCCAGGTCGTATTGGGCGCATGGTAGATTGTCGTACCATTGCTCGGCAAAACCCGTAAGCGTGACCCGCACGATCCTTGCGTAGTAGGTGCCGGACGGCAGCGCCCAGGTATTGTAGGGGGAAGGATCGCTGCTGCCGTCGTCGTCGCCCACCCAACTCCCGGCATATATCGTCCCGGCGGCATCCGTGATCTCGACAACCATCGGTGGCGACCCCGAATAGATCACCCCAGGTGTGTAAAGAGCCCAGCCGGCGAAGCCGGCGATCGTGTGACCCGGGTCGAGATAGAGTTGTACGGAGGCATTGGAACTCGTGAGATCGACTGGCGTGATGCCGACTCCGTCCAGATGGCCGGGGAACTGTTGACCGTCGGACCACTCATCGATGTACCCAAGGTCGTTGAGGGTATGGATCAAGTATGTGCCGGGGTAGAGTCCCTCGACCCACCACGCACCGGTGTCGTCGGTGAGTGCGTACGTCTCGTAGGCGCTGCCGGTGTAGGCGATGTCTATCTCGACTCCCTCGAGAGGATCCCCGCTGGAATCATAGACGTGTCCGCCGACTTGCCTGCCGACATTCAGATGGAAGTCCTTGCCCGTGACGCTCACACTCCGGAGGTCGATGATAGTCGCGGCTGAGCCCTCCGGGTCTTGGGCCACCGCGAGGCGAGTGGTACCGCCGCACCACCATTCGTCGACCCAGGAGGACTCGTAATCATCAGTGCGAACCCGGTATTGCGCGGCCGGCAAGCCACGGATGCTGTACGAGCCATCGGGTCCGGTGTAGCCGGAAGCCGCGTAATTACCGGAGAGATCGTAGGCGTCGACAGCGACGTCGGACAAAGCCAAGCCGTTGCTGTCCATTACCTTCCCCGCGATAGAGCGGCCCAAGGCCAGCGAGAAATTGATCCCGGTAGCGACGGTATCACCGTAGACCAGAGCCACCGCCGTGGCGTCGGTCGCGTCAAGATTGCCCGAGTAGACGACATTGTTGTACCACTCGTCTATGTAGCCGCTGTCGTTGTAGGTGGCGACGTAGTAGGTCCCTTGAGGGATGCCGATGATGTAGTAGACGCCGTTGGCGCCGGTATAACCATAGCCGTAGAGGGCGCCGCTGTCAGTGTCGTACGCGTCGATTTCCACGTCGGCGAGATTGCTACCCGAAGAGTTGCTGACGGTCCCGGTGATCACGCAGCCGACGTCCAGCCTGAAGTTGATGTAGGTCCGGGTCGGGTTGGCCACCAGATCGATGGCAACGGCACCCTCTGCGTTCCAATTGCCCGGAACATCGATACCGCCAAACCATTGGTCGATGTAGTTGAGCGGATAGGAATACGTGGCGACGTAGACGGAGATATTGGGCAGACCGGATATCGAGTAGGCCCCGTTCTCGTCCGTGTAGGTGGAATACTCGGAGAGCCACTCCCCTGTTTCGGCGTCGATGACATCGATCTCCACGCCCTCGATCGGATCACCGGTTTGGATGTCGTTCACAAAGCCAGAAATGTACCCCGTCCCCGAGACAGAGATGGGGGCCTCGGAGGCAACGGCTGCGTTCGGGCCGAGGAATTGTCGATGAGGCCAGAAACCCGAGTCGTCCGCATGGGCCGGAATTTCCGGCCCAGCGATGGAGGGGGCATTGGCGGAACCTAGGTACTGGTCCCGTAGCTGGCTGGCCGAGGGTGAGGCAGACGCGTCGGCACTGAATGGCCCGACCGTCGCGAAGATCAAGGCGGTGAGGAACAAAAGGGAGAAGAGCGTCAGCACAAGCCTGGGTCTTCCGGTTCCCGAGCGTGGTTTACCGCCATGCGCTCCCGTCCTGTTCACGTGAACCACCTTCCGGGTTTGTGGAATGCCCGCACGAGGCCGAGCCAATCGTGCACAGTTCGTTCAGGGGCCAGGAAGCGGGTGGAGTCCGGCCAGACCCTGGTAGATGCTTAGGAGAAAGACTGTACCAACTCGTGGAACGAATGGGCAAGCGGGCGGACACGGCGCAAAAAGACGTAGAGCGGTAGGGGTAACGGTGGGGCCAACAGGCTGGCCATCGGGAAGGAGGACGGGGACCTCGCCCCTTGACGCTCGCCTGCTCGACCCGCCACCCACCCAGCCCCAGATTGCCACCGCCCCCGCCGTGGCCCAGACAGCGAGATCCGAGCTTCTGGAAAGCGAAGGAGGGAACTAGAGGTGTTCAGTTCTTGAATGGCGATAACTGCTCAAGATTCAGGCGGCGTTGACAACCGGTGGTCTTCTGTCGGGGGCACAGCGCCCTACCGCCCCCGTTCGGATGATCTCTCGATGACCGCGAACCCGCTATATCCTTCGGAAAACAAGAACCCCGCTTTCGCGGGGCTTCTTGAATGAGCCGTGAAGGGCTCGAACCTAGCGTCAACATGCGTTTGCAGGGCGGCGAAGGCCGGTCCGTCAGGGATAGGCCTCCGCCGGTGACGCAAGTCTCAGATCTCGAAATCTCCCGCGTCGACGGAAGCACCAAGGATCGTCACCTTCGCAAGCTCCTTTTCTTCGGTCACGAGCAGGTATTCGCCGTCTGAGAGCCCGTCGAAGCGGAATTCGCCGAATATGTCGCTTACCAGTTCGGCCGCTGAGTCCGCCCCTTTGAGCGTGACCACTACATCCGAAGCGACGTCGCCGCCCTTCAGCACTTGCCCCGCAATGAAGTTCTTCGTGAAGCGATGCAGGTTCTTGTACCAGACGTGCGGGTTAGCGACTATCTCCTCTTTGTACGCAGCAAGGCCTTCCGCCTCAATGCGCTTCGCAAAGGCCTCCGGCTCCTCGACGACGAAGGACATGGCTCCCGTGGGGCAGATGTGAACGCAGCGCGGGACGCCGGGCTCCCAGGAGGGATCGTCCAGAAGGTGGGCGCAGAAATCGCACTTCTGCGAGACCTGCTCCTCCTCGTTCCACCAGATCGCGCCGTACGGGCAGAAGCCCGAGATGTCCTTTCCCTTGCCGCCTTCGAGGTCGAAGATCACGATGCCGTCCTCGCGGACGCTCACGAAATCGCCCCCCTTGGCGCAGGGTGGGTTTTCGCAGTGCAGACAGGGCTTCGGCAGGAAGGGCGTATCGATGCGGTCGTTCTGTCCGCGTTCATGCCGGAGGATATCCATCCAGCGATGGCCGTGCCTCGGCATGGGCGCCTGGTACGGGGCCCAGTCGTTCTCGGCATGTTCATCCTGGCAGGCCAAGAAGCAGTTGTTGCAGTCGTGGCACAGGGCCACGTCGATGATCATGTAGTTCTGTTTCATCGCCATTACCTTCCGTTCCACTTCTCGACCTGCACCAGGCAATGCTCGGTAGTCATGCCGGTGGCGTACTTCGACAGCGTGCGCGACGGCGTCAGCATGTTGATACAACCGGCGCGATCGGCCGATTCCCCGGGCGTTCCCAGAGGATCGTACTCGGCGCAACTCTCGTAGCAGTGACAGGTGCCCTTGGGCACCCGCTTGGTGATGCGGCAGCAGAAGATGACCTCGCCGCGCTCGTTGTACGCACGGATGAGGTCACCGTCCTTGATCCCGCGCTCCTCCGCGTCGGCCGCGTTCATGCGGAAGATCCAGTAGTAGTGCCCATCGATCTCCACGCGATGATCCTTCACGTCATTGAGGAACGAATCCTTCGCGTCGCCCATGGTGTGGAACGAGAAGCGGGGATGCGGCGAGACCACGGCGAGGGGATAGTCCTTGAACCTCTCCGTATGGTGCCCTTCCCACGATTCCAGATACATGGGCATGAGGGGCCGTTCCTTGTCGTCCGTGTCGTGATGCCCGAAACGCTTGAGGCTGTTGGACACGAACTCGATCTTGCCAGACTGCGTCTGCAGACCCTTGCATCCGATCGTCTCGCTCGGCTTCTGGTGCGAGATCCAACCGCGCGTGTCCTGCGGGCGATCCTCGTAGAACCAGCGGTACGGCGGCGCGTCGGGCGCCTTCTTGTCCACGGGGACGATGAAGTACTTCTTCTTCTTGAACTCGTCCCAGCTCATCTGGCTCGGCATGTCGGAGACGTTGTAGATGGCTTCGCACCAGTCGAGGGTATCTTTGCCGTCGGAGAACACCTCGCCGAGACCCAGCCGCTTGCACACCTCCCAGAAGATGTGATAGTCGCTCATGGACTCGCCGAGCGGCTTGACGCACTGCTCCTGGAGCACGATGAACCTATGGTTCGCCTGGTTGTGGCTGTCGGGGTTGTAGCCGGAGTTGCTCGCCCACTCGCTCACGTCCCAGCGCTCGAAGTTGGTACAGGCCGGGAGGATGACGTCGGCGAACTTGGTCTCGCCCTCGAACCAGATGGACTGCGAGACCACCATCGGGAGATTCTTCGTGCGGTACATCTTCACGTAACGGTTGGTGGAGCCCATGGTGCCGATCTGCGAACCGCCGTACTTGTAGAACAAATGCATCTTGGCGTAGCCATCGGCAGGATAGTGGTAGCGATGGAACTGCTGCTCGATGCTGGCGCCGACGAAGCCGCGCCCGCTCCATTCAGCGTGGCCGTCCAAGATGGACTCGGGAAGGAGCAGACGGTCCAGATGCGCGCCGGCGGCCGTCACGATGTTGGTCCCGGTCGGATGATTGCCTGTGCCATGCGCGAACAACCGGGGCGCCAAGGCGAAGGCCGCAGCCGAGTTCTCGGGGTCGCCGCCGATGCCGCCGTCCGCGTAGCCGGGGAAGTAGAAGTCGCTGTCCACCGGTGCGCCCTCGGTCGTGGTGTAGAGATTGACGCCCGGCTTGCCCAATCCCTGCATGGCGATGAGAGCGATCATCATGCGCGACCAGTCCATGCCGATGGGGCTCCGGCAGCAACCCCCCCAACCGCCCTTGCCACCGGCCGCGAGCATGGTGCGGTGCTTCGCCCACTCGCGTGCAAGCGCGCGGATGTCGTGCGCCTTCAGCCTGCACTCATCAGCCGCCCAGTCGGGGGTCTTCGGCACGCCGTCCGTCTCGCCGAGGATGTACTTGGTCCACTCCTCGAAGCCGTGCGTATGGGTGGCTACGTATTCCTTGTCATAGGTACCTTCGGTGAGCCACACGTAGGCGATGGCAGCAGCCAGCGCCGCGTCCGTGCCCAGCTGCGGGCTGAACCATTTGCCGCCGCAAAGTGCGTTCGTGTGGTTGTAGTGCGGATCGATGAAGATGAACTTGACGCCCAGTTCCTGCAGCCACTGCCGCCGCACCGTGCTTTCGAATCCGCCATAGATGCCACCGGTCGTCTCCGGGTCGCTCGACCACCACACGATCATTTCGCAATTCTGGATGCAATCGACAAACCCGTCCGTCTGTTCGGCGATGCCGAGCCGGGCACTGTGTCCCCACGTGTGGATTGCGCCCCAATGCCAACCGTCCCAGCTGTCCGGGTTGTGGTCGACCATGGACGCCCCGATGGTGTTCATGAAGCGGGGCAACAGGGAGTGCCGGTAGTTCACAAGCCCCCACGTATGATGCGAGGAGCACTCGATCACTACCGAGCCCGGGCCGAGTTCGCGCTTGCAGTAGGTGATCTCGTCCGCCACCATGCCCAGAGCCTCGTCCCAGGAGATGCGCTCATACCCGGGATACTGCGGATCTCCGCCGGGCTGCGGCGTGCCCCTCAGCTCCTGGTTGCGCTCGCCCTTGGGGTTGAAGCCGATCCGCTTGAGCGGGTAGAGCAGCCTCTTGTCGGAGTGGACGTACGATTTGGACGCAGCCGTAATGGGGGTCATCGTCGACTTGCGCGGCGGTGAGAACGTCCTCCCGTGCGCCTCGATCTTGTATGAGGGCGCGTCCTCCTCCGTCAGGTCGATCGGCGTCACCCGCACGATCTTGTTCTCTTCCTCGTCCACATAGACCCAGCACGGCCCGCCGGTCGTCATCTGCGACTTTCTTACGAGCTTCCTCTTGCCAGACACATCATCACCTCATGAATCTCACAACGATCGGCTATAAACCGCCCCGGTTTCAGTGCAGACTCGCTCGTTCGAGTCCCGCCTCTTCATCTGGAGTCAGTCCATATTAGAGCATCGGTTCTGGTGACGCTGACGGTGCGGAGCCCGGCGTGACCCCAACCATGGGCAGCCTCAAGCGGGTGGCAGACCAAGAACTCGTTTTCAACACGATGCGCGGCTCGCGTGACTTTCCCGCGGCCCCCAACCCCCGGTGCGCTATGCGGACTTGGAGGCGAAGAGACAGGAGACGCGAATCGCCTCGGTGTCCAAGACCTCTCTCACCTTGTTGAGCAACGCCTTGGGCGTGAAAGGCTTCTCGAGGAACTCGATGCCCTCATCCAAGCGACCGCCATGCACCGCTGAGTCCCGGGTGTAGCCGGACATGTAGATCACCCGTATGCCCGGGTGGCGGTCCAGGACTCTCTCTGCAACCTCTCGGCCGCTCAGTCCTCCGGGCAGGACCACGTCGGTAAGGAGAAGATCGAGAATCCACGTTGTCTTCCTTGAGAATCGCGTCAACCTCGCGACCCGAGCCCGCGTCCCGTATCTGGTAGCCAGCGCTCGAGAGGATGCGGACGACGAGAGCCCGCACCGAGGCTTCGTCCTCGACCACGAGGATCCTCTCCCAGCCCCGGCGGCCCTCCGGTTCCACAGGAGAGTCCGCGTGGGCGACGGCCGCCGCTGCGCTCGTAGGCAGGTACACCTTGAACGTGCTCCCCTTCCCGGTTCGCTGTAGACGGAGATGCTCCCCCCGCTTTGTTTCACGATGCCGAACACGGTGGAAAGCCCTAGACCAGTGCCCTTGCCCACCTCCTTGGTCGTGAAGAAGGGCTCGAAGACTTGCGATTTGGTCTCTGCGTCCATGCCGCACCCGGTGTCGGACACGACCAGCATCACGTGGCAGCCCGGCTGGACTTCCGGGTAAGTATCTGCGAGTACTTGCTGTCCAGTCTGACATTGGCACTTTCAATGGTGAGATGACCGCCTTCTGGCATGGCGTCCCGAGCGTTGATCACCAGGTTCATCAGCACTTGCCCCATCTGGTCTCGGTCGACCTCGGTCTGCTGCAAGTCAGGTTCGAGAACGAGGTGAAGGGCGATATCTTCCCCCAAGGTCCGGGAAAGCAGCGGCTCCATACCGAGAATGATCTCGTTCAAGTTTAGGACTTCGGGCTTGAGTATCTGCCGTCTCGAGAAAGCCAGAATCTGGCGGGTGAGTCCCGCCGCCCGTTCTCCCACTTCCTTGACATCGGCGATGAGCTCTCGATTCGGATCTTCCGGGCTCATGGTGGCCAAGGCCAGGGAACTATTACCGATAATGGCCATAAGCAGGTTGTTGAAGTCGTGGGCGATGCCGCCGGCCAGTCTCCCCACGGTCTCCATCTTCTGGGCCTGACCTAGCTGGGCCTGGAGATCTTCCTTTTCTGTCTCCGCCCGCTTGCGCTCGGTAATGTCCTGGTTCGCACCGTGGGTCTTGATCGTTCTGCCGTATTCGTCTTTCGTGATCCCCAAGCGCACGGCCACATGCCGGATCTCACCATCTCTGCGAACTATCCGGTGCTCGCAGGTCCATTCGATAATCGGGATCGCTACTCTGTATGGCCCTGTCCACTTCCTCGGCAACCAAATACCGTTCGTCCGGATGAACGAATCTTCTCGGCATACGTTTCTGCCGGCATCTGGTAGCCACCTTCGAGCGCCACGGTTGTGCCACAGAGCGCGTAGAACCGGTCGTTGAAAGTGAAGATGCCGGTAGTCGACGTCAAATTCCCAGTTCACCAAGCTGGCCAGATCCATCGCTGCCGCAAGCTGAACCTGACTCGCCCGCAGCCCCTCTTCGGCCTGCTTGCGTTCGGTGATATCTACACCGAAGGAGATGGTCCCGCGCGCCTCGCCTTGCTCCTGCAAACTGTTGTTCTGCCACAGAATGTGCCGTTCCTCCCCGGTCTTGGTCAGAATGGGGTTCTCAAAGTTGCGGGGAAGATCCCCCGCCTGCAGGCGTGAGAACACTTCCCACGCGCCTGGATAGCGGTCCCGGGGAACAACCAACTCAAACCAGTCGCACCCCTCGATATCCGCGCGCTTATAGCCGGTGACCCTCTCTGTCTCCTCGTTGCAGACGGTGACTTTGCCCTCCCGATCCAGGCCGATGACCATGGCATTCGCGGTCTGGATCAGTTTCTCGCTGTACTCTTTGGCCGCCTGCAATGATTCCTCAAAGCGTTTGCGTTCAGTGATGTCCCGCGAGTTAAGGATTCCGACCAAGTCTCCCGAGGGGGCAACTGCCGCCCTGCCCTCTGCTTCCATGATCGGCCACGAGCCGTCCTTGTGGTGGACCCTGACCTCTGCCAACGCGGACTGGGAGCCCGGCTCCTTGAGCAGATCGGAGAAGAGTTCCCGCAGCTGGGGAATGTCGTCTGGATGCAGGAAGTCAAAGATGTTCCGGCCCGCCAGCTCCTCTGGGCGGTATCCCAGTTGTCCTTCGCACGAAGGACTGTTGAAGAGCATGGTGCCGCTGTCGTCAAGCACCGTGATGATGTCGGAAGCATTCTCGATCAGGGCGCGGAAATATTCCTCGCTCTGTCGCAGTGCCCGCTCTGCTTGCGTGCGCTTGCTGATGTCGCGCATGAAAGCGAACTCGTACTCTTTGTCCCCGTGTCTGACGTAGTTGGAGACAACCTCGACGGGGAAGGTCTCGCCGCTCTTCGTGCGGTGACTGCTCTCAAACACCGCGTAGCCGCGTTCCTTGATCTCGTGCCAATGGCTCCGCCAAGCCTCCGGGGAGAGTTCCGGGTCGAGATCACACATTCGCATCCCGACCATCTCTTCTTTTGTATACCCGTTGCGCTCGCAGACTGACTCATTCACATAGATGATCTCGCCCTCAGGGCTCAACCAGTGCACGAGGTCGGCCGCGCGGTCCACGGATAGTCTGAGTAAGTCGAAGGGTGTCCTCGGTCCGCTTGCTGTTGGTGATGTCCCGAAAAACCAGCAGACGGCCCAGGTCAACACCGGCCCGCCGCGCGATGGGAGAAGAAACGACATCATAGGTGCGTTGGCTCGTTCCTTCCCCCAGGGTGATCGCGAATCGCTTGTCGCCTTCCTCGCCTCTGGTTCCGGAGAGGTCAGCGGCCTGGTCTTTGAGGACTTCCTGTGCCGGCTTCCCCGCGAGTTCTGACGCCGGCTGTCCCAGCATGCGAACGGCGGCGGGGTTGGCAGTGACCAGTCGCCCCTCGGGGTCGACCACAAGCACACCGTCGCTCATCTCCTCGAGCACCTGACTCCGGGCGATGGGAAGCAGGCCGGGGAAGAGGTTGAGCAGCCGAAAGCGGGACATGCTCAAGGCTAGAGCGACCCCGGTAACGGTGAAGGCGAAGGGAGTGGGATCCACCGTCCCCGCCGGCAACAGGTGGAAGATGAACAGCGCGTTCCCCAACCAAGGGGCTACGGAGGCGACCATCAACAGACCCGCTTGTTCCCGGTAGAGTAGAGGATTGCGGTAGACGCTCCGCATGAGCAGGAAGCTCCCCAGTGCGAGAAGCCCGTAGGAGTAGAGCACGTGCACCCAGAACCAGAGACCGTGAGTGAGCACCAAGCTGGGAAGCGGGCCCGAAGCCCTCAGAGAGACGTCGCTCCAGACCAGGCTGTGGAACTCGTTCGTGGTCGCAAGAACTAAGGTGGCGGCGGGGATGAAGATGAGCACGGCCAGGAGTCCGCGCCTCAGGCTCTTTCTGGCGCCGGTGTAGCTGCGGGTGAAAAGAAGCCAGGCGAGGGGCAGGGTGACGATTCCGAAATACTCCAGCTTGGCCCAGACCACCTTGCCCGCCAGAGTGGGCGCCATCAACTCAAGAGCGTAGAAGAGCGCCCACACCGCTGCGGCCGCCATCATCACGGCGAACTCGGGGCCGCCCGGCTTGGTCCGCCGGCGCCAACCCAGCGCCGCCAGCAACGTGCACAAGAGGGCAGCTGCAATAAGCGCCGCGGCGTAAGGCGCCGCCGGTGGCCAATCGAAAACAGGCGATGCGGAACTCAGCATTATTGCTCACCTGGAGGGAGTAGGCTACACGCTATGGTCTATCGGCAGATGCCCGCGATTGGACAAGGGACCATGGTAGGTGGGCAGTCTGGTCTGGCTTTCCTGGAAACTCCGACCTAGGGGTCCACCCTGTCCGTACCGTGCCACCACGCATCATCCTGTTGGGGGTACGCGAAGGGTTACGGAACGACCCAGTACAGAGGACGTTGTGAGGGATGGCGCGGTCGAGGAAGGCCGAGAATGCGATCCAGCAAACCAAGTTCGAGTGTCTTTGGAGCCCAGGCGATGGCCTCTGCTGATGATCTCGTTTTCTAGTCGATCCCGTCGTCGTTGCCGTCATAGCGGGGCAGGCGGCCGGTGGAATCGTGGCCCTCGTCGGCGGCAGCGCGTTCATGGGGTTCTTGGCCCACTTCGGTGCATCCGTTACCTGGGCGACCATTCTCGTCTCTGTCGCACTCTGGATGCTCGTCTCCATCGTGGCCGGCTATGCGGTTGAGCAGATCAGGCGGAGCACTGCCTCTCGCGAGATGCTGCTCGCCCAATCGGTAAGGGACCACGAAGCGCTCTATACCGACGGGGTAGTCGAGACTCCAGGGAACGGCGAGTTCTTCGGGCAGAAACGCCTAGAACGGTTGCTCGGACGCAAGCGCGTCTCGGTAGAGCGGCTTCCGCATCTCATCCTCGGCCAGTTGGTCGCCTTCTCGGGCGGGACACTGCGCGACGATGTGGCCGTCTTGGCGCTATTGCTCGAGGCGGGACTTGATCTCGGAACCACGACCCGACCGAGATCGGCTGCTAAGCCACGTGTCCCAGGTCCTGAGACAGGGCAACCGCTTCGACCCGCGCCAAGCCCACGCACTTCGTCATCTCGTCGATACCGAACCTTTCGGGCGGAGCGACTACCGAAATCGAAGCCCGCACACTGCCCGAATGATCGTAGACAGGGACGGATATCGCGCATACTCCGGGCAGGGATTCGATGTCATATGCGACTCCCTGATCGACTATCGTGTCAAGTTCACGTATCAGGTCCTCGACGGCGGTCTCGCCGGCCTCGGCCGACCGCTGATCAGCGGCGATCCGCTTCCTTCGTTCCTTCTCTGACTTGAAGGCCAGAAACAGCTTCGCATGCGAGCTTCTGATGTCGCCGATAGCCTTGCCGAAGGGAAGAACCGGCTTGTAGATCTGGGCGGTCAAGACTTGATCCACGACGACCGGCCATCCGTCGACGTCGACGGCGAGATTCGCGGTCTCTCCAGTGCGCTCCGCAAGTGTCCGCAAATGAGGACGCGCGATGCGGACGAGTTCAGAATTGGTCTGGGTCAGATACGCAGTCGGATACACAGCGGGACCCAGATGGTAGCGGCCCGTCGCCGGGTCGACCCCGACGAAGGCCTCCTGCTCCATGGTCCGCAGGATGCGGTATACGCTCGCTCGCTGTAGCCCGGTCTTGGCCGCCAACTCGGCCGCGCTCCAGTCCGGGTGCTCCAAGGTGAAGAGCGTCAGGATGCGAAGCGCTTTGGAGAGCGAAGAGACCAGCGTCGGCTCTCCTCGCCCACCGGCCGCAAGCTGAGGGTTGGCCTCCGTCTTTCTCGGCCGCCCCGGACGATTCCGACTCTTCTCTGGCAAGACGGTTCCTTTCACCTGATGCTTGGTCGACTACCCCGGCACCTATTCTACGGCGTGGGGTGGTCCAAGCGGATGGACTCTTCCCAGTGGATGCCCCAGACATCCGGACGCCCGCTCATGAACATCCGCTCATGGGGCACGGGGAGCTCCCACAGGCGCGCCGCATTGCCGCCAAGGATAAGGTTGATCTCGTCCTGGGTCACCCAATCGCGGATCTTGTCGATCTGGTGGAGCATATAGCCCCACCAGTCGGGCTGGTAGGTCGGGATCGGCGGCCAGCCCTTCATCACCGTGCTGAAGCTGGGAGGATCACCGTCTGGGCGCGCCACGATGTACTGAGGAACGTGCCCGTAGTCGGCTCCCCATAGGAGTTGACTCACACCGACGTTGGGGTCGGTGATGGCGAGCTTGTAGTAGTCGGCCGGCCAGGTGCCGCACTCCAGAAAGATGTTGTTGCCGAGACCGGCCAGACCCAAGGCCTTGCGGATCTTGGAGGCTCCATAGGCATAGTCCCCGATGGAGTAGCCCGCATGACAGAAGATGATAGGAACGTCCGGGAACTCGCGCGCCACGCGCCCGAGCAGCTGGTCGGGATCCCAGCCGAAGGCGATCATCCCGTCGTGAAAATCCACGGAGACCCCGTACTTGCGGGCGAGCTGCATGAAGACGCGCCACTCCTTCAGTCGCTCAGTCGATCGTATAGTCCTTCTCCGGATGGAACGGCGTGAACTCCCCGATGCCGATGAACTTGCCCGTCTGCAGCGCCTTCTCCACTTCGTCGGCGGCGGCATCGACGCTCCACTCCGCCTCACCCCTGGCTACCTTGATCTTCAGCTTCTGATCCGAGCAGAAGGCCCGGAAACGAGTGGGGTACCGGTCGACGAGGTCGGCCTGGGCTTCGTTGGTGGTGCCCACCACGCTGGGCTTCAGCAGCAGCATGTCGATACCGTAGCGGTCCATGTCGTACAGCGTGAGCGCAGAGTTATCGAACGGAGCGACTTCCCCTTGGAGCCCAGCCCAATCGGGCCCGGCCTCTCCCGCCGCCGGCTGGTACAGCGTGGTGATGTGACCGTGCGTGTCCACTACGAAGCGAGCTGCGGCGCGCATGAGAACAGCCTTTCTTTCGAGCAGAGGGAGATGTCACGAGGCAGTGCTGCCCGGCAGGAGGAAGGAAGCTGCCGGGCAGCACGACTATCAGGCTGGATGTGGGGTCACCGCACCAGCCAGGCCTCGACGAACCAGGGGTTCGGGCTGTTGCCGTAGTACCAGTTCATGTTCTGCAGACTTGGCCTGCTGACAGCGACGAAGTTCGCCATGGTGATGGGGATCACCTGAGCATCGTCGTAGGCGATCTTCTCCATCTCGGCGATATCCGCAGAGGCGTCGGCCAACTTCTCGTACTGCTGGGCTTGGTCCATCAGCGTGTAGAACCGCTCTGGGAACACCGCGCCGGGGAAATAGATGGTGCCTTTGCCGAACATCTCGATGGCGCCTTGAAGGACGTTCGGGGAGCCGCCACGTTCGCCGTTGAAGACCAGGTCGTTGCCCATCGGGCGGCTTGACGCTGATCGGGGCGAAGGCACCGGTGAGCATGCCGTTGATGTTCGCGGTGATGCCGACGGCAGCCAGGTTGGCCTGGATGGCGGTGACCATGTTCTCGTTGACGTTCGCGGAGTCGAAGGTCAGATCGACCTCGAAGCTGGTATGACCGGCTTCGGCCATAAGGGCCTTGGCCTTCTCAGGATCGTACTTCCGCGGGGTCGTGCCCGGGTCGACGACGTCTTCCACGCTGTGGATGATGCTGTAGACAGGGGGACTGAAGCCGAGGCCGACAGACTTGGCGATACCTTCCTTGTCGATGGCATACTCCAGAGCCTGGCGCATCCGTACGTCACTCCACACCGAAGTGGGGTCCGTCGTGTTCATCGTGATCATATCGACCGGGCCGGCGAAACCAGCCAGGGTGTAGGTGCTGTCGCTCCGAAGCTCGGCCGCGGCCACCGGGCTGACCTGAGCGGCCGCGTCCACCTGCCCAGCTTTGAGAGCCATTGTTTCAGTGGTCGGGTCGGCGAAGAACTGGATCTCGATCCCATCCATGTAGGGCAGTCTGTCGGCCCTGAGCGTCAGTGCCCCAATAGTCGGGATTCTTTTCGAGGATCATGGACTGGTTGGGCGTGAACGACTTCAGTTTCCACGGACCAGTCCCCACCGGGTTCGTCGCCAGTTTGTCCGGCCCCATCTGCTGGAATGCGGTGGGCGAGAACACGGCCCAGGACTTCCTCCCGATGAAAGGCAGTTCCTGGTTGCTCCAGTACTTCAGGTTGACCTGGACCGTATAGTCGTCCACCACTTCGATCGATTTCACAAAGGCGAAATCCGGGGGCGGACCGGCGCCCGGGGGCGGACCAGGCGGAGCGCCTTCCGGCGGAGCGGCCGCCGTGGTAGTGGTGGCATCTGGCGGCCGGACCTCCCTCGACCGGGATCATCATGTCCCAGCAGAACTTGCACGCCTCGGCATTGAAGTCCGTGCCGTCGGTGAATTTCACACCCTGACGCAAGTGGAAGACGTAGGCCGACTTGTCCGCGGTCAGATCCCAGCTCTCGGCAAGAGCCGGCACGTATTCATCGACCTTGGCCGTCGGGTTGAACATCGTCTCGAGGAACAACCCCTCAAACCACTGATCGGGACCGATCACTGTCGCCGGGAACCCGAATTTAGCCGGGGCTTGCAGACTTGCCACTTTCGCAACCCCGCCCGCCACCGGTTCGCCGCTGGGTGGCGGCATCTCCGTGGGAGCGAATATGGTGGTGCTCGAGTTCTCAGCTGTTGTAGTCGACACCGCTGCGCTCGTGGTGCTCGTGCCGGTGTCCCCGCATCCCGCAGCCAGGACCCCCAGAAGGCCGAGCAGTCCGCAGGCCACGAGTAGCAACCACATGGTCCTTCGCATGGTTTCCCCGCCTTTCTTGCTTCGCTGACCCTTGTCGCATCTCGGTACGTCGAAGGTGGTTACTAATTTACGAAATAGATGAATTATTTTCTCCTATTGAGATATATCATCGCTGCGCGCCCACGCTTTGTCAAGCACTCCTCTGCCGGAGGCAACGAACTTGAATATCCCAACGGGCTGCTCCCGTCTTCCGTAGTCTCTGCCGCCCGAAGAACACCAAGTCCTTCGCTACAGCTGACGCTCTCGGCCAAGCGCTGGAAGCTGACCGGGTGAGCGAACTTCCGGTTGTGGGCCAGCGGCAGATTGCCCATGGCGTGCTAGCAGGATGTGGATGGATCGCGCATAGACAGGCGTAGCCAGCGGTTGCTAGAGTCGACCCGTAGTCCAGAAGAGGCTGCCGGGATGCGAGCAGCGGCCCAACAAGGGAGGCGACGGTCCGTGGCACGGTTGGAGAGACTCACCAACAGCAGCACTGGAGGTCCGGTCCACGTCGACGTGGCGGATGGCAAGATCGTCCGGATCCTTCCCGATCGACCTCGATGACAGCGACGCCGCTTCCTGGCAGATAGAAGCGCGCGGCCGGACGTTCGCGCCGCCCCGCCGCACCACCCTCTCGCCCTGGACCGTGGCGCACAAGTCGTCCATCTATTCGCCCAAGCGCATCCTTACGCCGCTCAAGCGGATCGACTTCGACCCGAACGGCGCTCCCGGCTCCACCGGCCCGGGCGGCCGCAACTGCCTGAACCGGGGGGTGTCCGGCTACGAGCCCATCAGCTGGGACGAGGCGTTCGACCTGGTGGCATCCGAGATCCAGCGGACCAAACGGGAACTCGGCCCGACCGGGATGCTCACCACCCCGGGCTCTCACCATATGTGGGGCAGCGTCGGCTACCGCTTCAGTGCCTACTACCGGTTCATGGACCTGGTCGGCATGACCTACGGCGAACACAACCCCGACAGCTGGGAGGGGTGGCACTGGGGCGCCATCCACATGTGGGGCTTCAGCCACCGCCTGGGCATCCCCGAACAGTACGACCTTCTCGAGGACGCCCTCAAGAACACCGAGATGCTGGTGTTCTGGTCGGCCGACCCGGAATCCACCTCCGGCTGCTACGCCGCCTTCGAAAGCACATCCCGCCGCTTCTGGCTCAAGGAGCTCGGGGTGAGAATGGTCTTCATCGACCCATACTTCAACCACACCGCCGGACTCTACTCGGACAAATGGATGGCGCCGCGCCCCGGGACGGACGTGGCTCTGGCGCTGGCCATCGCGCATGTGTGGCTGACCGAGGGCGGGTACGACCGCGAGTACGTGGAGACGCGCACCACGGGGTTCGCCGAATGGAGCGCCTACGTGTTGGGCCAGAGTGACGGCACTGCCAAGACGCCCGAATGGGCGGAGGTCGAGTCGGGTGTGCCGGCCCGGGAGATCCGGGCCCTGGCCAGGGAGTGGGCTTCGAAGCCCACCATGCTGGTCTCGGGGGGCCTGGGCGGGATGGGCGGCGCCTGCCGCGCCGCCACGGGCAACGAGTGGGCCCGCGCCATGGTGGCGTTGGCTGCCATGCAGGGCCTGGGCAAGCCCGGCAGCAACATCTGGGGCACCACAGCCGGCGCCCCGACCGACCAGTCCTTCGTGTTCCCCGGCTACTCCGAGGGCGGCATCTCCTGCGACCCCGACCACACGGCCGCAGGCGTCCGCTGGGGCAACCGCATGTTCCCCAAAGGCGGGGCCACCAAGCTGTTCCACCACGCCGGCGATGGCCAGTTCGTGCCGCGCCTGCGCATCCCGGAGGCCATGCAGCACGAGCGGTTCGAGTGGAAGGGCAAGGGCTTCTGCGGCTCCCACATCGAGGCTCAGTTTCGGGACTACCACTACCCGGCCGATGGCTACAAACCGGTCGGCATGTACTACCGTTACGGCGGTTCCTTCTTCGGCACGATGACCTCCACCAACCGCTACGTGAAGGCCTACCAGAACGACATGTTCCCTTCGTGGTGAACCAGAGCATCTGGATGGAAGGCGAAGCCAAGTTCGCGGACGTCATCCTGCCGGCCTGCACCAACTTCGAGCGATATGACATCTCGGAGTGCGCCACCGCCTCCGGTTACGTGCCGGATGGGAACAGCCAGCCCGGGCACCGCATGATCGTCTTCCAGAAGAAGTGCATCGAGCCCTTGGGCGAATCGAAGTCGGACTATCAGATCTTCGCCGGGCTGGCTCAGCGGCTGGGCATCTATGACGCGTTCACCATGGGCGGCAAGACCGAGCTCGACTGGGTCAAGCAGATGTTTCACGCCAGTGATCTGCCTACGGCCATCAGCTGGGAGGACTTCGAGGAGAAGGGCTACTACGTGGTGCCACCGCCGAAAGGCCGGTCGACGCCCGCACTCCGCTGGTTCGCCGAAGGCCGCGCCGCGCGACACGCCCGACTGGGGCCCGCACCCGGCCGATATAGTCGACCCGGCCAGCCTGCAGACGCGCTCCGGCAAGGTGGAGTTCGTGGCCTCGAGCCTCGAACGGTTCGAAGAGGGCGGCGGCTCCGACCCCGAACGGCCGGCGATGGGCCCGCAGTACATCCCTTCGTGGGAGGGCCACCGAACGACGGAGTTGACCGCCAGCTATCCGCTGCAGTTCATCTCCCCGCATCCGCGATTCAGCTTCCACACGATGGGTGACGCAAAGGATTCGTGGACGAACGAGGTCAAGGACCACCGCGTGCTCAAGGACGACGGCCGCTACTACTGGATCATTCGGCTGAGCACGGCCGATGCGGCGGCGCGGGGCATCGCCGACGGCGACCTGGTGCGGGCGTTCAATGACCGAGGCTCAGTGATCCTCGCAGCGCGGCTGACCGAGCGCGTGCCGGCGGGCGTCGTGCATTCGTACGAGTCGTGCGCCGATTACGAGCCTGCGGGTGCGCCCGGAGAGTCGCCGGACCTGGCGGGTTGCGTCAACATCCTGACGCCGAAGCGGTTCATCACGCCGACATCGACTGGAATGGCGAACAACTCCTGCCTCATCCAGGTGGAGAAGTGGCAGGCAGGCTGATAGAGACGCGGCCGGGAGCCCGCGGGCCTCGGCCCTACCGATGGTGCTAACGGAAGGCCCGGGAGTTATCCCGGGCCTTCCGCGTTCTCACTCCCAAACGAGTCGAGCGAACTCTACGAGTACTTCATCGGCTGCAGAGGCACCACCGGCACCATCGGCGCCAGCGCGTTGCTGACGACGACGCACTCGTAAGGCCACTTGCTGCCCTTGACCCATTGCTGCCCGGTCATCACCGGCTTGGTGATGTTCGGATGCGGCCGCGTTCCGGCCGGGTCGCCGGGGTTCGCGTCGACGGGTCTGGTCATGTCGATGGGACCGAGTATGGTCTCCAGCTTCGAGCTCTTGATCGCCGCAAGGATCGCCTCTTTGTCGTCGACGCTGGCGGCGCGGGTCAGCACGTCCACCGCCCAGCTGACCTTGGCGTGCCCGCCGATGGCGCCGGTCCACTGGCTGTTGGTGGTCTTTTCGTAGTCATCGGCCAGTTCCTGGCAGCTCATGCCGGTGAGCGAGTCCTTGAACGGGAAGGTGGGATGCCACGAGCCGTCCGGACCGATGAGGCCGTACACGCTCGGACCGACCGCCTCGGCCGCCTGCGGGAAGCCCAGCGCCAGCGCCATGCTCGCCACCGCGGGCTTGAAGCCTTGCTGCAGGCTCTGCTTCCAGAAGTTGGTGAAGTCAGGGGTCATCATGGCCCCGGTGAGGATCTCGCAGCCTTCCTTCTTGAACTGACCGATCTGCGCGGTGAAGTCCTCAGCGCCCGGGGTGTACTGCGAGGGGATCACCAGCGTATAACCGGCCGGCTGGAGATAGGGCGGAGCCCCGGTCTTCGGGTCGACCCACGCCATCCCGTCGGCGTTGTTCATAGCCATGAACCCGACCTTCTTGTTGGTCGGCGTCTTGCCGAAGATGTCCGCCATGTCGGCGCACGCCTGCTCGAGGCCGAGAAGATGGCCGTAGGTCCATTTGAACGGCTTGTCCATGGCGCCGCCTCGGGCGAATACGAAGGCCGACCACGGACAGAACACACTGAGGAGCGGCGTCCCCATAGCCTCCGCGGTGTCCGCAGCCGGAAGGACGGTATCGGGCGAGCCGGACACCGCAATGATGTCGACTTTGTCGTTGCTGATGAGATCACCGGTGACCTGGGCGGCCCGGTTCGAATCTGATTGCGTATCACGGAACACCATGCTGATAGGGTGTTCCTTGCCGTCGCCCAGCACCACTCCGCCGTTCATGGTTCTGTTGGCCAGGTCGGAAGACCACTTGTCGGCGATCCCGAACACGGCGAGGGGACCGGTCTGCGGAGAGACAACACCGATCTTGACCTCCCGGCCGCTCTCTACTCCGGCTGTGGTCGTGGTGCTCTCCGGGGCGGCGCTGCTCGTGGTGCCATTCCCGGCAGTCGTGGTGGTTGCCGCAGCGGCAGGCGCGGTGGTCTCCGGAGCGGCGGTCGTGGTGGTGGCCGTCTCGCCCCCGCAGCCCGCCACCAGCCCCGCCACCCCTCCGCCTATCCCTAGCGCAGCGGTGGCTCCGCCCACGATCTTCAAGAATTCTCGACGACTGCAAGACCCCGCGCTCATAGCCCCTCCCTGGTCGTGGTCGTTTTCTTCTCAGCCCCGAACGGCGCCTGGCCGTGGTTAATCCGCATTAATTAATAGCGCTGGCATCCCAGCGGGTCAACTCCGCGCTCCGCGGACGAATCCGCCATCACACCTCCGTCGCTGCCCGTTTCTGCTCCAGCGGTATCACCGGCAACAGCAGATGGGAAGGGTGCTCCGCGTTGTGGAACACCTTATGCAGCACCGTCCTGCTCGAGCAGACGTGGTTGGGGATGTACTCGGCATGAGTCTCGCCGGCCACGCCTTCCGCCAGGTCCAGGCTGGTGATCTCCAGGCAGATGCGGTGCCCCTTCTCGAACAGGTTGGCCGTCGAAAGAATCTCCACCTGATACTCGTTGATCTCGCCCGGCACGACCGGCCGGATGGTCTGGGGGCTCAGCGTGTGCCACGGCTTCCAGGGTTTGGTCCGCTCCGGATCGACTTCCCGGTAGGAAGCCTTGAGCCAGCCCCGCGTGAGTTCGCGCTCCGGCAGGCCGGCCGGCACTTCGCGCTCGCCGGGGCGGGCGGTCTGCACCGATACGTCCGGGCCGAGGTCCTTGAGGATGACGATCCAGTTGGTGTCGTCCTCGTCGAGGGAGGCCCAGAAGGTCAGCGAGATGGGCCCGGCGATGAGCAGCGGGTCCGCGAGGGGCTCGGTGACGTAGCGCAGCCGCTCGATCGTGTTGGTCTGGGTGGGCGGCATCTGGACGAAGGCGTCCGGCGGCTCGTTGATGTAGGTGTGCGCAGCCGGCAGGTGGCCCTTGGTGCTGAGCTTCTCCCAGCTGTGCAGGTAGAACTTGGTCCACTGGGTCTCGGGGACCGGCCAGCCGTCGAAGGTACGCCACTTGTTCTCGCCCTGGATCCACATTCGCACGGCCGGGTCCGGTCCACGCCGTTGTCGATACCCTTGAGCCAGTGGTCGTACCAGCGGAGGATCTCGTCGTGCCACTCATGCAGCGGGCGCTCGGCATGGGCGGGCGGGGTGGCGAAGAGGTGCTTGTGCGGCTGGTCGACGCCGGCGAAGAAGTGTTGCGCTCCCTGCCAGTGCATCTTGTAGGTGTAAGCGCCCTCGAAGGCGCCGCAGACGAACGGGATTTTGATCTTCTTGAAGATCTCTTCGGTCGCCTCGATGGTCCCCGGGCGTTCGAACGGGAAGAGCAGGGGATAGAACATGCCGGCGTCCCGCTGGCCACGCATCGTCAAGATGTTGTACAGGTTCACGTACATCATGTAGTCGGGGTTACGCATCGCCGCTTCCCACGCGGCTTGGACCGGCGGCGGCAGCTCCGGCGGGGTGCCGATGTGGGTGCGCAGGGAGTTGAACAGACCGATGTGGTAGGGCATGGTCTGGATGACGCCTCCCGGGTGCTGGTCGCGGAAGCCCTCAAGGCCGCCGTAGCAGCCCCCGCTGTCGAACGGGAAGATGGCCTTGAGTGCCGGGTGACCCTGAGCTGCCGCCCGCCACTGCTCGGCCGCGAACGCGGAGATGCCTACCATGCCCACGTTGCCGTCGCACCAGGGCTGCTGGGTGATCCACTCGATGGTGTCGTAGTGATCCCAGTCGTCGCCCACGAACAGTTCGCCCTCGGACTTGTGGCCACCGCGCACCTGGCCGATCACATGCACGTAGCCGTTGGCCACGAACCGTTTGGAATCGCCGCCTTCGATGACCCCGTACCACTGGGTGGACCAGGCCGGCTGGCCGACCTTGAGGTTCTCGGCCACCTCGACGCGCTGCAGATCTTTGTTGTGCATGGCGCAGGTATAGAGGACCGGGAACGCCCCAGCGGCGGCCGGCCGGTAGACGTCTACGCGCAGGTTGATGCCGTCACGCATGGGGACGGCAAGGTCGTACTCCTTGATCATGCTGTCGTGGTACTGGCGGTCGTCGGCCATGGTCTCCTCCGAGGGTCAGGGCTGGAACGGATAGTCACCGATGGGCACGTCTTCGGCCGAGAGGGACATGTCGCCCTCCTTGTCTTGGACGAGAATCCATTTGAGCCAGCCGACGTCGTCGCGCGCCGGGAAGTCCTCCCGAAGCTCGACGCCCCGCTCCCGGGCCGAGCGGTGCGGAAATCCGGTCCTTGAGCACAGCGGTTCATTATCGCTAATTAATAACGCCCTCTTGCTACAATGTCAATCGAATCAACCGCACCTACCGAGGCGAAACATGGCCGATGCGAAGACCGAAGCCAGGCCAGGCCGCTGGACCGGCGCAGAGAGACGCGAGCAGGTGGCGACAGTCGCGCTACGGGTCATATCTCAGTATGGGGTGCAGGGAGCGACCCTGCGACGGATAGCCGAGGCGGCTGGCATTTCCTCCCCCGCGCTCTACAACCATTTCTCCGGTCGCCAGGAGATTCTTGAATGTGCACTGGACATCCTCCTCGAGCGCACGCTTGCCTGGGTGGACTCCTCTTCCAACCCCAATATGCTCGAGCGGTTGCGCGAGCTCGGCGGCCGGGTGCATGAGAGATACATAGGTTGCGATCAGGAATGGCTGGTGACGCCTCTCTTCGAACTGGCCACCGCAGCCCGAAACGAGGGATTGACCGAGCGCATGGGTAGGAACCAGCTGGTGATACTCCAAAGATTCGTCAACATAGTCGAGGAGGGAAAGCGCCAGGGCACCATCCGGCAAGACGCGGACCCTGAAGTCGTCGGCTGGAGTCTCATGGGACTCGGTTGGACAAAGGACTTCGCTCTGCTGGAGGGCCTTAGCCAGTTCATCGAAGGCGGGACGGCGGACAAGATCTTGAACAGTCTGCTCGATTCGATAAGGCGCTCTGACGCGACTAAGTGAGCGAAGCAGACTAGTAGCAAGTGCCTTTTTGCTATAGAGCCCGAGCGACGACAGCGAGATTACAGTAGTCTTCGGCTCACTCGAAGCCTGTTCCGACTCGCTCTCAGTACCTGGTTCAGGAAGCCGCCCTGGAGCCGTTCACCACGTATCAGGACTCACTACTGCGTCCACAAAGCCTGGGGATCCGAGTCCGCCCTGTTCATTGCGTACTACCCCGTGTCTTCCTGTTGGGGGTACGCGAAGGGGTATGGGGTAGGACTTGTCCTTCAGGCGACACGCAATGGCTTGATGCGCCGCACATCGGCCCTTGCGACCGCTCGAGCGTCCCACAGGTCGACAGCGCGTTGTAGATTCAGCCAGAACTCCGCGGAATTGCCGAAAAGCGCCGACAGACGAAGCGCCATCTCTGGAGACACTGAGCGCCGCTCCCGAAGAAGTTCGTTCACGGTCTGGCGCGAGACACCGAGCAGGTCCGCGAGACCGCTGACCGTCAGACCATAGTCGGGCATAAAGTCCTCACGCAGGATCTCACCTGGATGGGTCGGTCGCCGCTTCATGGGGATGTCATTTGGAACACTCATCACTCATCACCTCTAGTGGTAGTCGCAGAACTCAACCTCGTAGGCGTCGCCGTCTTCGAACCGGAAGCAGATTCGCCATTGATCATTGACCGAGATCGAGAACTGCCCCTGACGGTCGCCGCCGAGCGGATGTAGCCGATTACCCGGCGGGACCCTCAAGTCATCCACCCGAATGGCGGCATTGACCTGCTCCAGCTTGCGCGCAGCACGCGAAGCCACATCCGGCGGTACGCGGCGTGCCTTGCCGGTCATATACAACTGCTGTGTCTGAGCGTCAGCGAACGTCTTGATCACATTTCTCAGTGTAATGCGTCACGTTACACGAGTCAAGGACCCTCTTGGGGAGCTGGAATAAGCGCTGTGCCACGGTGCTTCCCGGTCTGCGCCAGCCACAGGGTCGGGTCAGCGTCAGTCAGCAATGCCCCCGGTAGGACTCGAACCTACGCACGAGGTTTAGGAAGCCGCCCTGGAGCTGTTCACCGCGTATCAGGACGTACCAACGTGTCTACAGAGCGTTACCTTCCGAGTTCATATTGTCCGTAGCTTGATGCTGCGTATCATCCTTCCATGAGAGGGCCAGCCGTTGTCAAGGCCAATCTTCGCTTCCATATCTTCCTAGTGCGCTTCGTTGATCCCAAGGAGAGCCGGCCCACCGGCCACGCTTCCATCCGCCCTGTCGAGATCGGGGTTCGCGAGGTGATCTTCGATAGTTCCGCCGCGGAACGGGGAATAGTCAAGCACGCAACGCATGGTGCGTACATCTGCGCGAAGAGGGTGAGGAGGATCTCGTGACCGAGAACGATCGGACGCCAGGACATGCGGTCCCGCCGGGAGATCGTGCGCTTGACGGCCAAAGAGCGCTGATCACGGGAGGCGACTCAGGCATCGGGGCCGGCATTGCACGGGCAATGGCCGCGGCCGGCGCGAAAGTGGCGATCAACTATGCGCATGCAGAGGACAAGGCGCAAGCGGTGCGTGCGGACATCCTCGCCACGGGCGGGGAAGCGCTGGTGATCCAGGCCGATGTCAGCAGAGAGGACGCCGTTCGAGATATGGTACGGGAGGTCTGCGGAGCTTGGGAGAGCATAGACATTCTTGTGGCAAATGCGGGGCTTCAGAGAGATGCCCCCTTCCTTGAGATGACTCTGGACGATTGGAATCTTGTTCTGTCCGTCAACCTTACCGGCCAGTTCCTCTGCGCTCGCGAGGTCGCCCGCGAGTTTGTACGCAGAGGAGTTGTGGCCGGGCTGTCGCGAGCGGCAGGCAAGATCGTCTGCATCTCCTCGGTACACGACGAGATACCGTGGGCGGGGCACGCCAACTACGCGACGTCCAAGGGTGGGATCGCAATGCTCGTGAAGACGATGGCTCAGGAGTTGGCCCAGTACCGGATCCGTGTGAACGCGATATCGCCGGGAGCTATCAAGACGCCCATCAACCGGGCTGCCTGGGATACCCCGGCAGCGGAGGCCAAACTTCTCAAGCTCATCCCGTATGGGCGGGTGGGAGAACCGGAGGACATCGGCCGCGTGGCGGCGTGGCTTGTATCCGATTCTGCCGATTACGTCACGGGCGCCACCATCTACGTCGATGGCGGAATGATGTTGTATCCCGGTTTCCGAACCGGTGGATGAAGCGCAAGGCGTTTGAGATCCTGGGCGTCCCGTGGCCCGTCTTCCTCGCTGAAACTATCGGGACCGCGTTGTTGATAGCGGTTGGGCTCTCTTTTGTCATCATCAATTTCGGCCAAGGGAGTCCGGTCGCGAACCTGATCCCGAGTGCCGGCTTGCGGCGGGCGTTGACCGGCTTCTTGTTCGGTTGCACCGGCGCACTGATCGCGGTCTCCCCGCTCGGAAGGTTGAGCGGTGCGCACATCGACCCCCATCGTATCTATGGCGTTCTGGATACGGCGAGTGATGGCGGGCCGGCAGGCGCTCGCATATGTGCTCGCGCAGCTTATCGGCGCCGCACTGGGGGCGCTTCCCCTTCTACTCTGGCAGGGTATCGGTCGCAGCATCATGTTTGGCGCCACCCAGCCGGGACCCGCCTATGGTCCGTGGAGCGCCCTGGGGGGTGAGGCAGCCACCACTGCGGCGCTCGTCATCGGACTCTTTCTTCTTCTCGGCCATCGGCCGGCGCGCAGGTTCACGCCGCTGCTCTTCCCCTTTCTTTATGCGCTCATGGTATGGGTGGAAGCCCCGCTTTCAGGCACCAGTACGAATCCGGCGCGTAGCTTCGCACCCGCAGTCGTCTCCGGAGACTGGAACGGGTTCTGGGTGTACGTGATAGGTCCGGCTATCGGCGCCGGCCTCGCGGCCGGTCTTCATGGCACCGGTTGGCTACGGCGCTTCCGGATCGATGTAGCCAAGGTCTATCACTTTGAGGAAGACACTTTCGACATGTTCAAGAGAAGCCGTGAGCGCAGCGAGCGCGCCAGAAGGGAGAGGCAGCGCCTGCGCCGCTGAGTGCT
>CAVZIK010000003.1:0-28940 GCA_963775295.1 uncultured Actinomycetes bacterium | reverse complement strand
ATGGTGTCTCCGCCTACTGGGGCAGAACTGCTGTCCCTTGGCGGCTCCTCGCGCACACCCGGGCGGTGGATCGAAGCTGCAAATGGGGCAAAGACTAAAATCTCCAGTGGAGGTTTAGAGCTGAGCCCCTTGACCCCTGAACTTACCCCTACCGAGATAGCTTCAGGGGTAACACAGTGGACAATATGGACATCGATGAGCGCGTTTTGCCTGCATAGAGGCACTCTGTGATACGCCATGGACGGCCGACCGGCGGGCTCATAACTCCGTGGTACGCGGTGATACTTGATGGTACGCAGTAGCACACTATGGACGGCTCATTAATGGGCTTAGCAAGCCATGTTTCGCGGTCTCCTACCGGGCGGGGAATGGGCTCGCCGCTGCTTCGTCTTCAAGAACGCGCTGGCGCGCCCTACCTGCGGTGTGGTCAAGTCCCACCGGGGCATCGGAGCTAGAGAATTCCGTCAGCCGGGTCCATACCTTCGGTCACCGCACGCCCGAAGGTCGTCCGGTCATACGCTGGCTCGGCCGCTCGGCGGATGTCCTAACGGCTGGCCCTGCGAGCGACGGCCAGGACGCTCCTCCCGCCTCATGTGTCCCGTACCCGTTCGTGTACCCCTAAGAGGATGATACGGGGTAGCACGCTATGGTCAGCGTGAGCCTCTCAAAGGTTGGAGCCTCCAGGACGGCCGTTGCTGTTCAGGAGGTCTGCTCGCAGACTCCGTTGCGTTGCATACCTCTCTCGCGCCCGCCCCTAGGGCATGTGCTTCTTGAAGGATGCCGACGATCTGGGCCTCGGTGAATCTCGTCTTGCTTCATGTTGCTGGGTCTCCCTTTTCTTTCGTGGAGAACCCTACACTTCGAGCGGTACTCATTCCGGGGGCAAGACCGATCTCTCTACGGCAGCCTGTCTGCCAAAAGCGTTCTTATATACTGTTCAACTCGGAGGTCACCACGACAGCACAAGCTCGAATAGGGAGCAGACAGTGGCTCTAGCGCTTGTGGCCTTCTGCCAACCAGGCCAGAACCAGGTGCTATTGACCGGACGCGCCGGACGAGGAGTTTCAGTGCCACCAATAGTAGTGATTGGTAACCGGAAGCTGAGAGTGAAGTTAACCGACCGATGCAACATGAGCTGTCCGTTCTGTCACGCAGAGGGCTCGCCCGCAGCGAGCGATGTTTCCCTGGGTGATTTAAGTTTTACTACCTCACTCCGGACCCTGCGTAAATACTGCGACACCGTTCACCTCACAGGTGGCGAACCAACACTTCACCGAGATTTGCCCCGCATACTTCACTTCCTGAAAGAGTCAGGCTACAAGATTGCTATTACAACAAACGGCCTCTTCTGTCTTGAAGCCTTCCTGCCTTGTCTCACTGATTTGGATTACGTCAACGTGAGTCTACATAGCCTATCCCCCGATTATCTCTCTCGCTTTCATGGCTCTATGAGACATGTGGCAACCGAAGCCCTCCGCACAATCATTATCAATATCAGACATTTACACGGCGCAATTCCTACCAGGATTAATACGGTAGTTAGTGGGGATTCGGAGGGCCAGAATCTGAGTGACTTGCTTTCTTTTTCAGATGAATTACGAATTCCTCTTAAGCTTGTCCCTGATTGGCGCTCTTATGAGCAGTCTCGCAGAGTCATTATGTCCTTGTTAGCAGAACGTAAGTATGAGTTGGTAAGGACTATCAGACTGCTGCCTGGGTCAAATGTTCGCAGAATCTACTCTAACGGAAATGGCATGGATATTGAGTTCAAGGACCTTGAGTCATATCGCCCCCAATTCCTGTGCCACTCGTGCGCGGTCGAAGAAGACTGTTTGGAGAGCTTTGCCTTTGTCCGAATCGAGCACAATCCTGCGAGATTCCGGCTTTGCATCATGAGGGACGCCGTCGGGCTACCGGAGTTCCTGTCTTTGCTCGACCGCCACCATGGAGAAGTCTTCGCATGAACAAGCGAAACGCCTTCTTCTATGGAAGGGGCACGGAGGCGGGGTGGGATGGCGACACGCTCGTTCTCGGACCGAGCAAGGAGCGTCGCGGAGGAGGACAGCTCTTCCATGGCCAATCGCACTTCGCGATCCGCCACCGGCTATATTGGCAGAATGGATTCGTCAAAGACGGGGGAGGCGTCTATCTCTACGATTGTCATGACGTTCAGATCTTAGATAACCTCTTTCTGGCCAACGTCGCCAAATGGGGCGGCGGGCTCTATTTGGAACGCTGCACCAATGTCGTCATTAGCCACAACTGGTTCGTCCTTAACGGAGCAATCAGGGATGGTGGGGCGATGTCAATCAGCGAATCTCGCGACATTGTCGTGGGGTTGAATCACTTTCTTCTCAACTGGGCACTACGGACGGGGCCCGAGTGCGACATCCACCGAAGCGAAGTCAGTAGCGACCGACATTGATCACGGGAGTAGCCAAATGGAAGATCCAGCGATTGTTGACTTCTATACGACGGTAGCCACAGTCGAGCGCTATGAACGCGGAAGAAGTGGGCGAGCGTATGTGAGGCACCTGCCCGAGATCTTGTTGGTGGGGGTCAACAGACGTCAAGTGGTGGATTTGCCGCTCTACGTGTTCTTTGACTGGATCTACAACCAGAGAATGCGCGAACTGACCAGATGGGTGCTGAGCGGAAGCATCTTGGACGTCGGCTGCGGAACGTCCTACTTCTACAGAAATCTGTTTGAAGAAGGATGGCGGGGACAAGTATCCGGGTGCGATGTCTCCTCTTCCATGTTGGATGAGGGCTCCCGCCAAGTGCACGAACTTGGTCAGAGGTGTGAGTCTATGGCGTCTGACGACGGCCTGTATCGATACACCGACCGTCTCGGAAGGTTGGCTATCGATGTCCGGCCCCCTCTCTTGGAGTTGGACCAGGAGAGCGCGACCCACTTGCTAAACAATCGGTTTGTCCGTGGAGTCGAGGACTTGCCTCCAGGGATATTCGACACCATCACTGCATTTTCGGGGCCACTGTGCTTCTTCCCAGTGGATGAACAGGAGGCTTTCTTTGTCAGCATGACGCAGCGCGCAAATCGATATCTGTCCTTACAACTGAAGAACCAGTCATTTCACGCCATGAACATCTCGGCCGAGACTGTCGGGAAGCTCGCTGGTCTGATCCGTCATATCTTCGAGCGGAAATCGCTTGATAGTTACGGGTTTCTGCAGTCCGTGGATACCTTGCGTGGGCAGAACCACCGGCCGGCACTTCCAGCCGCGTAGCGCACGAAGTCGGATGCTTCGACTATTACACCACGTCAATCGATACGGTCACACGCTGGATAGAGGACAACAACTGCAAGTTGATATCCGCTGGCACGATGGGCTTCGCGTCGGAGAACTTTCTACCGTTTGTTCGCCGAGTATTACGAAGCCATGCGCACCAGCGCAGATGGTATGTGGCAGTTCTTCAACACTCTGTACGGAATTGAGGAATACTTTTGCGGACGACTAAAGATGGGGGACAATCTGCACCTTTCTGTGGCTCGCCGGCCTGATCTCGAAGCACCGCTCCCCGACTCTGCCTACGAATACACCCAAGGCTATCGAGAGAACTACGGAGCTCCTCCATGAGTGATAGTGCTTCAGCGTAGCGGGGCCCGTGTTCCTGGTCTGCCCCACAGGCACGTCGAATTGAAGCACGATATGCACAGGGTCTTGTGGTCCGGAGCACTGCCATGCCTTCTCATCGAAGATCTCACGCCAGCCACGACCGCATTCACGCAGAGGGGCGCGGCGGCCAACGTGGAAATCTACGCTCTTTGAAAACTCGCAGGACCAACCCCGCTCGTCGCTGGCAATCCAGTGCTATGCGCGGGACTCTGCTCTGGCACTTCCACCACCTGCGAGTGTCATTGGACCATATCCTAGGGGTCGCTTTGGTCTAGAGGGGGAGCACGGATGCGCGACTTCTGATTCGATTGTAGGTTCCGAATCGCAATGTGCGGTTGCTCTGGTGAACGGCTAGGTCGCGCAGTCGGCGTCGTGCTCTCGGCAGTGGAACCGTCTGCTTAGAGTCTCCATAAGGAACTCGTCATCCTGGCTGCCTCGTTCGAGCCGGAGGAACATTCTCTCGTGGAGAGGTTGTCGTTTGTGCCACAGGCCATCCTGCCGCGCCTCCCAGTCATACGTGCCAGCGAAAGCTAAAGAATCATCTATCATCACTCCCATGTCCGTTTGGAACGGCTGCGGCCCAATAGATTCTTGTGCTCGCAACCATTCCGCGTGCTTGAAGTTCCTTCCATTCCGATGTTCTTAGCCTCAGCATAGCCTTTCGCTCGTCACCACAGGTGTCATTGAATCTAACTCCAACAGAATCAGTCAAAGGAACGAATAGCGCAACAGCAAGCTTACTCCGGCGGTTATCAGCAAGAAACAGTGTGAGGTCAGAGGCCCAATTCAGCGAATAGCCCCAAACGCGCAGTGTGTGAGCTTCCGGGTGTGAAGCTAGATAATCAATCACTTCCCCAACGCCAACATCGTTCGTGACAAGATGAGAAGCAACGGGCACTGGCTGGCTGTCCCTGAACGCTCTCATGGTTATCAAGAACAGAATTAGGAATATGAGGACGACCAGAGCCACAATGCCAAGGCGGAGGACAATTCCAAGACGACTCAGTAGCATTGCCGAGTTCTGGACGTCCGACTTGGTCAGTCCAACAATGTTCGCAGCCTGGTCATCGGACACCAGGAGGATAGTCAGGAGGATTGCGACTACAGCGAGAACTAGCTCACCCACCCCTAACATTCGTTCCTTTGTCACTTCCCTTATCCCTCCACTTTCAGCCAGAATCCTTCCGCGCATCTTGCTTGGGCAGCCGACGCCTGCGTCGTCTCAAGGTCCGGGCCCCTTCGCAGCACACCCTTGAATGTCAGGGCCGCCGGTGTGTTGCCATCCTAGCGAACTTTCTCACCCAGCGCTCCAGGAGGTAGCGAATTCTTCAGAAGAACATGGTGGACGAACAGAGGGCACACCAACGACCGTGATTTGGACCCAGAAAGCCGAGGTGAATCAGAACCGCCTCCCGCCATAATCGAGCACCACAGCCGCGCCCGAGGCTATCGGGCGACGGCTACGCGGGTAGTGCACGTGAAGCGGTCACCCGCATCGAGAGACTCCTTCTACGCCACCGACGGTCTTAGATCCAAACCTGCAACGCCACCAGGATCATGCAATCTCACCCCGAATTCGTGAGGCACGGAGAGGGTATCTGGCGTGCCGCCTGACGCAGGTGCCGTGAGCACCAACCGACCCAATCTGGATACCTTTCGCAAGTCCAGGGGGCGGAGTCGCGACGTTGAACTGGGCGACATCGAACGTGCTTGGGTCTACGTAGCCGAGGGTCAAATGAGCCGGGTTCTCTGGTCTCCCATGCAACTCACACTCGATATCCGCCGAAACCAGCCTGAAAAGGGCAAACCTGGTCTCTTTGAAGACGTCAGGAGGCAAGACGTTGGCGAAAACGAAGTTCCCCTCAGGCTCATCCAGGCATGGCGTGGATACCGAATAACTGATTGGGTCTACCTGAGAGCAGTATCCGGCTATGGCGCGGAGAAGATTTGTATAGTGTCTCGAGTTCGCGACCTCTCCCATAAGGAGAGTGATATGAGGAATAGCCGCTCCCTTGCCACAGAACCTAATTTCTGAGAAGCCCGCTCTGACGATAGTGGCATTAGACCGAATAGCCCACGCCCTGAGCGGTCCATCCAATTCCAAGCTAACACCTAGTCTCGCAGGAAAGTTGATTGGTATCCGTGAATGCGAGAGCGAGGGCAACATGTATATCCTATTCAAATGAGTCAAATACGTAAATAATGAGATGAACCGTGACAGTAAGTGATGCTTAATCGCATATTATCGGCTATTGCTAAAAACGATTGAGGCAAGTGTTTGATTTCCACTCAACCTCAACCACTCCCTTTGTCTGAGGATGTCTGCTAGTGAAGTAAGTATCCCTAATGAACTTCCTATCGCCGTCAAACGATAAGTTCCACTTGGATGTTCCTTCAAACATGTCATCGGCGCTTAGGTTATCTAATCTCCTGGTGGTGGTGCGCCAGTGCGCAATTACCGTGAATGCGTCGCCGATATCGTTGGAGAATATATTGGCGTGTATGCTTTCTCCGGTAGAATTCTGACTGAACGTGCGAAATGATAGGGATAGGAAGGTCTGACGGATCTCTATGACGAACTTGTGAGGATTGTCGTTTTCCGCTCTGCATACGGTACCCTCCCAGCGTCCGTTCAAGTCGGGAGCGTTGCACAGCCACCCCCACAGGCGGAGATACCGCTTCTTCCAACCGAAGCGGATGTAGTACACCCAGAACAGAGAGACTGCGGAAATGATCGAGCCGGCCCAGGCAAGGGCTTTGAGCGCCTGCGAGAAAGGTGTGCCCATGGCCAAAAGTACTGCTGTGTATACAACGACGAACAGTACGGCGGAGACCATGACAACTCGTCGAATATGCTCTCGCCCCAGCTGCATCTGCGACTCCAATCGGACGTTTGCGGGCGCCCAGTCTGACTGCTGCAGAAGGCTTGACAGAAGAATCGCGCATTTGTATGGCAGCCGCGCCACGATTTGCCGTCAGCCATGCCACAGGGAGCAGCGAGTCAGATGAAGAGTAAAGCATCTCGGAATGGTATGCGCCAGAGGGGAGAGGGAGGCTCCTTGGGTTGTTTGGAGCAACGCGGCTGTCGCTGAGGGCGACGTGAGCCTTGTAAGGTTGAGCGTCAGTTCCGATACGGGTGAGCGCGATGCGAGGTAATCCACCGGGCCTCTGCAAGGCCCTAATGTAGCTCACACACCCCTTCCAAGTCATTGACCGCGCGCTGGAACTCGGTCATCAGGAACCCTGTGATGCCGGCAGTGTGGAACTTGATGGTCAACTGGTGGTAGAACCACAGTTGATGCTCTCTTGGGGCGTTGAAGCGACGCCAGAAGGAGTCGGCTGCCACTGGGTCGCCACGTGGGCAGTCTGCCAGTATGGACCGGATGTTATCGAGCTTGTCTGCGAGGGCGACCCGTAGGGCCTGGGGACTGGCCTGCGAGATGTGATCGAGACACCGCTGCTTGCGCTCGCGCCAGTCGGCCTTGCAGCCACCTGCATAATTCACGGGAGTGTCCGTGCAGGCGTCGACAATGTGCAGGACGGCCTCGCCAAAGCGTGCCCTGATCTCTTCACGGCTAGTCTCGATTGGATGGTCCTCAAGCGCGTCGTGAAGAAGAGCGCCGACCGCCTCGTCCTCACTTCCGCCGTCCGCAATGACCAAAGCACAAACACCCAAGAGATGCGCCGCGTAAGGGATGGACGTGCCCTTGCGCGTATCGCTGCCATGAAGTAGAAGGGCGTAGGTGAGTGCATGCAGGAATCTGGCTGTTGCGATCGACCCGGTTTGGTCCAACGCGGTACCTCCCTTCGCGACCCGTGCGCGTCCCTGTCCGATGGTAGCAGACCTTCCTCAGGCGACCATCTTGGTTCTGCGCTCGCTGGTGTCGGTTGAACCGGCCTCCATCCTTGCGTCAGGGGTCGCCCGGTGCTCGAGGTCACCTACCCGTTCGCGTACCCCCTAACAGGGGGACGCGGGGGAGTGCGCAATGAACAGTATGACTCGGAGACTGGTGCTCTGTAGACGCAGCGATACGCATTGGTACACAGTGAACGGCTCCGGGCCGGTTTCCTGGACATCGTGCCGAGTGGGTGTCGGCAATCAGGGTGCAGAGGCAATCTCCATTAGAGGTTGAGCCCTGAGCCCCTTGACCCCTGAACTTACCCCTACCGAAATAGACTTCAGGGGTAACACCATGGACAATATGGACGTCGATGAGCACGTTTTGCCTGCATAAGAGCACTCTGTGATACGCCATGGACGCCCGACCGGCGGGCTCATAACCCGAAGGTCACAGGTTCAAATCCTGTCCCCGCTACCTTTAAGGCCCGGATTTCCGGGCCTTTTTCTATTTGGACCCGAATTGAACCTGTGACATCTCCCGAACGGGAAAGCGAACGACGCTAAGCAAGGCGGGTGAACTGTGCGTTTCGCCATCGTTCCGTGTGCGCACGGGAGTGTCTAGCCGCACCCACTCAACAGGATAAACTCAGTCTCACCAAAGTACTGGGGCTTCTGGGGAATCCCCGAGGTGGTGCGCTGACGAAGGAGGGGAATGGCAAGAGTGGTCACCAGGATAGGGGATGTGTTCGCCGTCCCCCTGGACGACGATACCTGCAAGTGCTTCGTATACGCAGCCACGGATCCGACGCAGTTGCACAGCCCGGTAATCAAGGCCTTCAAGGAGATCCATTTGCTTAGCGCCCAGCTTGACGTCGACGAGGTCGTAAGAGGAGAGGTCGACTTCCATGCGCACTGCATGGTCAGTTGGGGCGTCAAGATGGGCCTCTGGAAGAAGATCGGCCACGTGCGCGACGTCGGGACGGTGGACGTTCTCTTCAGGTGCAGCCGTGACTATGGCGATCCAAATGTTTCCTCGGGATCGTATTCCGAGAGGTGGTACGTCTGGAGAATCGGCGAGCCCTTCCGTTACGTAGGGAGACTGGAAGGAGCGAACCAGCGGGCGGAGATCGGAGTGGTGGTGTCGCCCGAGTACATTGTCCCTCGATTGAGCACGGGGCGATATCCCTTCGTCTACCCACGACATGAGTAGGACGCTCGGGCCTCGCAATGAAGAAGCCCAGCCGAGTTCCTGCGGCCGGTTTCTCAGGGAGCCGGAGATCACCAAACGACAGAGGCCGGTGAAGCCGGCGGGCCACCCACCCGTGCTAAGGCTTGGGTGTCGTCCAGGCCGAGGTCAGCGAAGAGTCTCTCTGAGCAGCGCACCCCATGGCGAGAAACGTGGGTGGCTGGTTCAAGTCCGGGGTTTCGCCACTTGGTCGTCCCCCTCGCATCCCGTGCCTGGATTCGACCGGATGCAGGCACTTTGCGCATTCTAGGCCGTCACCAAAGCGAACGGAATGTCTGCCGACAATAAAAGTCGGGTCCCCGCTACCTAGAAAGGCCCGGAAATCCGGGCCTTTTTCCTTGATACCCCGAGTTGAACCTGTGACCTCCCAATTGGGGACGCTCACGCCGCCAAGTGAAGCACGTGTGCGGTCCCGGTAGATATTTGACACTGTGGCTCCGGTAGGTGTGTGACACTTCGTGGACGCGGCTCCGGTACCTGGGCGACAGTGGCTCCGGTACCTATGTGACACTCATCCAAGGACTTCGCCTCCCGGCTCCACACCCCGATAGCAGCGAGAAATGCCGCTATCTGGGGAGGGCAGACACCATGCTTGTGGAGCTGAGACTGGTGGAACAACGGCACAAAGCCGTGCTCGAAGTCTGGCGGCGGACGGTCACCGACGTCGCCCCGCGCTATGGCGTCACCCGGCAGACGGTCCATCGCTGGCTGAGGAGCTATGCCCTCTCTGGTCTCGGCGGCCTGGTCGACCACCCTTCCCGGCCGGACCCTGTCCCGCATCAGATGCCGCCCCCAGTCGAGGCCCGCATCCTGGACCTCCGGCGAGGCGCATCCTGGCTGGGGCCCGCGCACTATTCGTCACCAGCTCGCCCGCGAGGGCGTGGACCCCCTTCCCGGCCGCTCCTCCATCTATCGCCTGCTCGTCCGCCATGGCCTGGTCGATCCCCAGAAGCGAAAGAGGAAGCGCGAGGACTATCGCCGCTGGGAACGCACCCGCTCCATGGAACTCTGGCAGATGGACATCATGGGCGGGGTGAAGGTCGCGGCCGGAGGCGACCTCATGATCATCACCGGCCTGGATGACCACTCCCGCTTCTGCGTCTCCGCGCTCCTGGTCCCTCGGGCCACCGCCCGGCCGGTGTGCGAAGCTCTGGCTCTGGCTATGCGCCGCTATGGGGTCCCCGATCAGATCCTCACCGACAACGGCAAGGTGTTCACCGCCCGCTTCGGGCCGGGCAAAGGTCAGGTGCTCTTCGACCGGATCTGCCGGGAGAACGGCATAAAACACCTGCTCACCGCCCCGCGCTCGCCCACCACCACCGGCAAGGTGGAGCGCTTCCACAAGACCGTGAGAGCGGAGTTCCTTGCGGGCCGGGTCTTTGGCTCGATCGAGGAAGCCCAAGAGCACCTGGACGCTTGGGTGAGGAGCTATAACGAGGAGCGACCCCACCAGGGCATCGGCATGGTGCCGCCGGCCAAGCGCTTCGCCCTTGCCGCCCCGGACGCGTTCGTTCCCATCATCCCCGACCCCGAGGAGGAGAAACTCCGCGAGAAGCCCCCGCGGGGCCCGGAGACGCGCGTGACCAGACGGGTGGGGGGCGGCGGAGGCATCAGTCTGTGCACCTTCCCCTATCACGTGGGTGCCTGGCTGGCGGGCGAGACGGTGGACGTCCTCAGCGACGACCGTCTGGTCGAGATCTTCCACCGCGGGGTGCTGGTCGCCACCCATGCCCGCCGGCACCCACTCGAGGTGACTCCCGCCTCCGGGGGGAAGAAGCCCCAGGCCCAGGAGAGAGCACGGCCGCCACGGCCCCAGCCCGGAGCGGTCGTCGGAGTGCCGGTCATCCGCAAGGTGGCTGCCCACGGAGACGTGAGTTTCGCCGACGCGAGATATGCGGTGGGACCCCGCCATGCAGGCAAGGACGCGGAGATCCGCCTGGTCGGTGACGTCGTCCAGATCTATCTAGACGGCATCCTCATCCGTACCCACCGGGCCACGCACGACCCGAGCAAACTGCATGGGGCCTTCGGGGTTCCGGGGGGAAGACCGCGCAAGAAGAAGGCCTCATGAGAAATCGACAAGACCTTCGAGACCTGAGTGACTGTAACAAAGGTACCGGAGCCAAGATGTAACACGGGTGGTGGGACTTGACAGCCAAGTGAAGCACGGGTGGGGTGTGACCTATGGAATCCACCGTGATCATGTGCGCCGCTCGGGTTGGCCGCTACCAAGGCCTGCCGGCCGGGGGTAGTCACTCCAGAATCCAGACCTGGCACGTCCGCATCGGGTAGCGCGGTTAGGAACATCGGCGGCACGCCGAGGTGTCTAGTGTTCTACAATCAGGGGCAACCGAGGGGGTCACGCATGAGCCGAGTGTCGCGTCCGGTGTCGAACATTCGCTGGCAGGGGCGTCACCCATCGCATGCTGACGGAAGTCCTGCCAGGTCGACGAAGGCTAGATGTCGGGGCATGTGTCATGCGTAATATTACTCGCGAGCGTCTCTGGGGACTGGCAGCGATTCTAGTCGTGGGAGGCCTCGTGGCGGCAGTGTCTGGCTGCGTCATAAGCCTTAGTCATCAGCCCAACATTTGGGTCTATGGGATAGACTCATATAGTCAGGACCAATTCATCTACAACATTGACAATAGCAGAGTACTTATGACCGGCACTCTCAACGAATTTAAGACGCGGATGTCAAAGAATGAGTTGTTTGACGGTCTGCGAAGGAGTTACCGAGTATTTAGCGAGAGTGACGATAGAATACAGCTGATATGCAACAGGCAGATATACACAGTGAGACGCTATGCGGACGGGCATTATGCGTTATATGGTGAGATGTTATTCTTCGAAGGTGGGGACGGCCTCTACGATCGTTTTCCTTTCCCTACGGACAAGATGCCTGGAGGGAACCAGGACCCGCCGCAACGGCGTGTGACGGGGACGCAGTTCACCACAACCGCCGACATGCCCTATCTCCTGCGCTTCTATGAGGTGTATGGGGACGTGGTGAAGGTGGAAGGCAACAAGATCACCTACGCGGGTTGCACCATCACCGTGGAGCCCGGGGGACTCGTCAAGGTGGCGGCCCCACCTCCGACAACCACCACGACCCTGCCGTGGCTTTCAGATGCAGAAGTGAGCAAGGAGGCCACGGACCAGCTCTGGGAGAAGATGGACGCGGAACTCGGGACGAGTGTCATTCTCGACACTCTCGATCTGAGAGTAACCTCGGTCAACGGAGAAGTGCGGGACTTGGTGGGAGTGGCCACGGCGCACATGTCCGAATTAGGCATGACCATAACCTACGACGTGAGAGCCCGCTTTGTCCAAGGTACCGGCCTCGTCGAGTGGGGCTATACCGCGAGAAAGGGGTAGGCCCGGTTCACCGATCAAGGAAGGATGAAGTGGGTCATGGCGGCAGCCTAGCCGACTCTTTTGGTGTTCGGAGACACTGGATTTGAACCCCGCCGGTTGCAGGGGTTTCTGTTCTTTCTAGGTAGTCACCAGCCGGAAGAAAATGTCGGTGGTTGATTCAAGTCGGGTCCCCGCTACCTCATAAAGCCCCGGCGAAAGCCGGGGCTTTACTTCAGGGAAGGAACGTCAGGCAGCGACTCTGCCCACGAGCTGCCCACAAGAATTCCGGCTCGATTCGGCTCATTCCGGTCCTCCGCGACCCCTCGGTCTCCCTAGAATGACTTCGTGGAACTCTCATAGCTCTCAAAGCTCAAGATCGGCCACGCTGCGTGCCGGGGCCGCAACCCCGTCCGTCTTCCACGAGGCGTCGGATAGAGTTCGAGGAACCCGGAGCCGCTCAAGTCGCATTCGCAAGTTTCGGCCTGTAACATGACGGGAAGTCGCACCGCTCAAGCACCAATAGGAGGCATCTTATTGGGATACTGCGGGACCTGCCCGCTACTGGTATCGGCCGGCCCAAGCCGTCCATGGCTATCCAGTCCGAGGGGTCCGCTTCTCCGAACGTTGGCACCCAGTCAAGGTTCAAGCCCTACCCATCTCCGGCGTTTGGCGCCCTCAACTCCACGACCAACGGGTGTCTACGGACAACCATACCCACCATACGGAGGAGCCATTCGTGCTGTTTCTTGCCACAGACCTTGACGGAACCTTTCTTGGCGGCGGACAGAGTGACCGACTCACCCTATACCGATCGCTTGCCGCCGATGCCAGCAGCCGCTTGGTGTTCGTCACTGGGCGAGGAGTGGAGAGCGTTCTACCGCTTCTCAGCGACCCCCTCATTCCCACTCCGGAGTTCATCATCGCCGACGTCGGCGCGACGATCCTCAGTCGCCAAGGACTGATCCCGGTGCAACCTATCCAGTCGGACATTGAGGCCCGCTGGGTGGGCGCAGGAGCGATACTGGACGCCTTGAAAGGGATGACCGGACCGGGCAGACTCGAGCGTCAGCCCGTGCCTCAAGAGCGCCGCTGTTCGTTCTTCCTCGATGACCCTGGGCTGCTGCCGGAAGTGCGTCGGCGTCTGGCCCACCTTGAGTGCGAGATTCTCTACTCGGCAGACCGCTTTCTTGACATCTTGCCAGCGGGTGTGTCCAAAGGCGGCACGCTGCGGAAGCTCGTCGATCATTTGGGAGTGCTTGACCGCGATGTGTTGGTGGCGGGTGACACGCTGAACGACTACTCCCTTTTTACGCAAGGGTTTCGCGGCGTTGTCGTGGGGCGCTCGGAGAGGGCTCTGAGAAACGCGACGGTTCAGATGCCTGAGGTCCTTCAGGCGGCCTCGCCGGGGGCCGGAGGTATTCTCGAGGCTATTAGGACGATGGGGTACGCGCTCGACCTGGAGCCGGTCGGAGACTCTGCGCCTGCGGGGGAAGCCCAACTGGTCCTTGTCTACCATCGCTTGCCGTTCGAAGAGTTCGTCGTCGGCAACAAGCGCGTGAGAAGGGCTCATAGCAGCCCGAACGGCATCATCCCCACGTTGCTTGGTCTATTCGAACAAGGTCGACGGGGCTCTTGGGTGGCATGGTCGATCCAGCCCGACGATGGTCCCGCGGTGATCCCCTCCGAGCCTGTGGATGAGCGACGGTATCCTCACCTCAACGTGGCCAAGATTCCGTTGGCTCCCCGAGACGTGGACCGCTTCTACAAGGAGTTCTCAAAGGAAGCCTTCTGGCCGGTGATCTTCTCGTTCGCAGATAAGGCCACTTTCTCCGCGTCGGATTGGGACCATTTCGTCGGGATCAATCGGCTCTTCGCAGAGAGGGCTGCCGCGGAGGCGGATCACGGGGCCACGGTGATGATCCATGACTACAATCATTGGATGGTTCCCGCTTTCCTTCGCCAACTTCGCCCCGACCTGCGTATCGGTTTCTTCCATCACACGTCCTTTCCGCCGGCCGAGGTGTTCAACGTGATCCCCTGGGCGGATCAGATCGTCGGCAGTCTTGCCCAGTGTGACTACATCGGTTTCCACATCCCTCGATACGCGGCCAACTTCGTGGACGCTCTTCAGTCACACATGCAGACTGAGGTTCTCGAGACAGAGTTGTGCGCGCCGCGATTTCGCATCCACGGCTGCGCCCTCGCGGTAGGGGAAATGCCGGTGCGCATCCGTTCTGGTGAGAGAAGCATCCTGCTGGCCGCGCAACCTGTTGGTGTGAACGTGAGTGCTATTCGCGACATTCTCGGATCGGCGAATGCTCGGGAGCGCTACCGGGAGATTCGCGAGCGTTTTGCGGGGCTGCAGGTGATCCTTTCGGTCGGGCGCCTCGACTATGTCAAGGGACCCATCCAGAAGTTGGAGGCGTTTGAGAGTCTGCTGGAGTTGCATCCAGAACTCCGCGGGAAGGTCGCACTCGTTCTGGTGACCACTCCCCCCGCGCCTGGCATGGAGGTGTATGAAGAGACGCGAAGGGCAGTGGACGAGGCTGTGGGACGGGTGAACGGACGCTATCGCACGCTTGAATGGGCTCCGGTTCACTATCTCTTCCGCTCCCTGCCGTTTGAGGAGATCATCGTCTACAGCGCTGTGGCGGATGTGGCCTGGATCACCCCCTTGCGCGATGGTCTCAATCTCGTGACCAAGGAGTACGTGGTAGCTCAGGACGCGGTCGGCGGAGCCGGCGTTCTTGTGGTATCCGAGTTTGCCGGCGCGTCCGTGGAGCTACATGGTGCGGTCTTGACCAACCCGTATGACCCCGAGGGTCTCCGCGACGATCTCTACGGCGCTCTCATGATGTCCGAAGACGAGCGACGGCAGCGAATGCTGCGCCTGATCCGCATCGTCGAGTCCAGTGACGTGATCGCCTGGGGCCAGGCCGTTCTACGGGCGACGGCCGACCCCGAGGCTTCGGAGCATCTGTCTCATCCCGGGGAGCCCGATGCCCTCGGCAGATTGGCTGACTGCACGACTCTACCGGCGCACTCCAACCCCATAGACAAGGGAGACAGTATGTCCTCGCTGGCAAGCTTCCAGGATTTCTTTTCGAATCACACCGATTGGATAATCACAAAGCCTGTCCGAGTGGTACTCATTCTGATAGTGGCCTTCATTATCGCCCGCTTGGTTCGCCGGGCCACCAGGAAGCTGGCGGAGCGGATAGCTGAACGCGCAAGTGGCAAGCCAGGCGAAGAGCCTGCGTGCGGCGAACAAGAGCGGCCAGGCAAGGAATGGACTGAGGAAGGTGAGAACGGGTCGTTCGTCAGCCGCAGGTTGAGTGCGGTTCGCGAGTTGCGGGCCAGGGCCTTGCCTCCGTCCGAGCGAAGCGCACGAGCTGCCCAGCGGGCTAACACTCTCGGCCACGCTCTGAGTAGCGTGGCCAGCATCGTCATCTACGTGATCGCCGGGATGCTCTGCCTCTCCGAGCTGGAGGTGAACCTTGCCCCGCTTCTGGCCGGGGCAGGCATCGTGGGCGTGGCGGTGGGCTTCGGTGCCCAGAGCCTGGTCCGCGACTTTCTCAGTGGAGTGTTCATCCTTGTTGAAGATCAGTATGGCGTGGGCGATATCGTGGATGTCGGCGAGACCGCGGGAGTCATCGAGGGGATCACATTGCGGTCGACCAGACTGAGGAGTCTCGACGGAACCCTGTGGCATGTGCCCAACGGAGAGATACGCAGATCGGGGAACAAATCTCAGTACTGGGCGCGCATGGTGCTGGATGTGCCCGTGCCATATGAGGCCGACCTCGTGGCCGCTTCGGCCAGGATAAAGGAAGTGGCAGACAGTGTCTGGTTGGGAGACCTGGGCAGCGAGGTGGTCGAGGAGCCGGAAGTCTGGGGGGTGGAGGACTTCGGCCCCGATTCCCTCAGCGTTCGCCTCGTCGTCAAGACGACTCCGGGCTCGCAGTGGACGGTCGCCCGGGAGATTCGAGGTCAGATAAAGAAGGCCTTCGACGAGGCAGGGCATCGAGATTCCCTTCCCTCAACGCACGGTCTGGATACGGAACGCGAACGGCAATTCCTGAACCCGAGGGCGAACGACTTCCCAGCGGGCGACGATCAGTTCGGTCTTGCGGAAGGTGGGCACGACGCCGGTGGGGTTTTCGGCGTAGACGTCACCGTAACCTTCCGGCCCGCGCAGACGTTTTCAACATGGGCGCCGTGGCAACCGCGCAGCGCTTTGGACTACAATGGGCCGAGGCGGCCTCAAGAGGGCATCCCAAGCAGCCATCGAAGCGGCAGATGACGGCCACTCCGCGCGGGTACATCCGCGTTGTGGGCCTGGTACGCCGCATGAGAGGGGACGCAGGATGCAGGACACCAGCAACGGGTGGAGGGCTGCCGACTCGCGCTCACCGTCCTTCTTCCCCGATTCCTCTTCCTTTCCGGGCAAGCCGCCCCGCCGCCCATGTCGAACCAATACGAATGGACCATGCCGTTTCCGGGCCACAGGCGCGGCGTGACTAAGATGCAGGAGGTGGACCGGTGAGCAAACGAACGACCTATGTCTCTGCTGGGCGTGTTCGTGCTCCTCGTTGTTGTGTTCGCCTCGAGCGGGCTCGCGTGGGCGACGACGTTCACCACCCCGGTGGATGCCGACTACGGCGATATCACCAACTCGGTCTATCTATCCCAGGACGATTTCCCGGACGGGGCCCCGGCCGCCGTCCTGGTCGGGTCGGACAGCTACACCACGGCGCTGGCCTCCACCGTGTCTCGCCGAGGCCGCCGGTGGCCCTCTGCTCTACACCTCCTCCACCGAGCCTCAGCACGAGCGCGAGGACCGAACTCGTCCGGCTCGGTGTCTCCAAGGTCTACATCGTGGGGCTTATCGACCACCGTCGTGGACGCGGTCAAAGCGGCGCTTCCCGGTCTGGCGGCCGACAAGTTCGTCGTCCTCTCCGGCGCCGACCAGTACCAGAACGCCGCCCTCGTCGCCGGCCAGGTAAAGAGATCTCGCGGTGAGACCCCTGAGCGCGTGTTCATCGTGCCCGGCGACGTCTACGGCTCGTCGCTTTCCGCCGCTGCCGGTGGCCGCCGCCAACGGCTGGCCCATCCTGCTGACCCCCCAGGCCGGGCCTTTCTCCGGCGTACTCCGCTCAGGCCATCGCGGGCCTGGGCGTCGACGCCGGGGTCCGGGTGGACACGAACGTGGATCCAGGCGTCGCCGGGCTTCAGCGTCGAGAAGACGATCATGGGGTCGACCTCCCACCGACGATCCGGGCGCCCGCTACACGGAGTGCCTGGAGATGGCGGAATACGCGGTCCGAGCAAGGGTGGGTCACCTACGGCCAGCCTGGGGATCGGCGAGGAGCAGGGCGGCAGCGTCGCCTACAGCGTCAACTTCCCGGACAACGTGCTGCTCGCCTCCCACATCGCCCGGATGGGCGGCGCCTACGTGCTCACGAAGTCCACCGGCCTGCATCGTCGGCCGTGGCCGCTCGCCCTGAAGGCCACGGAGAAGACATCGACTACGTCGCCTTCATGCGGCCGGACTACGAGCGAGATCGTGGAGATGGGTTTGGGATCCTGGAGTTTCGCCGCCGTCCGGCAGGTGAAGAGCCTGAACAGCTCCCGCGTCACCGGGCTGAGCAGCGCCAGCGGACCCCTGGCAGGCGGCGGGGCGCTCACCGTGACCGGCACCGGCTTCAACGAAGCGGAGACAGGGTCCGGATAGGCAAGACCGACCTCTCGGCGGGCGACTGGCATGTGAACTCCGACACCTCCATCACCATCGAGTCTATGCCGGCCGCCACGCAGCCGGGAGCGGTGGAGATCATCGTCTCCAACTACTGGCACGTGAGTCCCAGCAACCCGAGCGACGTCTACTTCTACACGGCAGGTGGGACGGATCTAGCGGCCATGGATGCGGTCGAGGAGGCGGTCAAGTACCTGGGCAAACCCTACCTATGGGCGGGAGCGAGCCCGAGCAAGGGCTTCGACTGCTCCGGCCTCACCGATGTACGTGTACAACAAGTTCACTTCGTTGACAGGCGTCACCCTTCCCCACAAATCCACCTACCAGGCCACCTACGGCACCGCGGTCGACAAGGAGGACCTGCTTCCCGGTGACCTTGTCTTCTTCGGCAGCCCTATCGGCCACGTGGGCATGTATGTCGGCAACGGCTTGATGATCAACGCGCCCCGAAGCGGCGACCTGGTCTGTATCGAGGATGTGTTCCGAAGCAACTACGTGACGGCCCGCCGCTTGATCTCGCCCTACGCCCGGATACAGCAGACAAGCTCCCTCCTGGGGTACGCCGGCCCATGGGCTCTCGCCGCCAGCAGTTCCTCCGCTTCGGGCGGCAGCTACGGCTACGTCGACTCGCCAGGGGCGTCGGTCACTGTGAAGTTCAACGGCACCTACCTCAAGTGGATATCCAAGAAGAGCACTGCCTACGGGCTGGCGAGAGTGACGCTCGACGGCGTGGACGCCGGCACGGTGAACCTCTACAGTCTCGACCACCCTCTACCAGCAGAAGGTCTGGGATACGGGGATGCTGCCCAGTGGCACGCATACCGTGACCATCAGTTGGACCGGGACAAGTGGCGGTAGCGGCGGCAGCACCAATATCGGTCTCGATGCGTTCGACGTCATCGGCACCTACCTGCAGGCGCAGGCAGTGGGGGTGCCCACCCGCTATGAGGATACCGACAGCCGCGTCATCTACGCCGGGCTGTGGGCCAATCTCGCGACGGGCTCCGCCTCCGGTGGCTGTTTCCGCTCTATCGACGCGAGCGGCTCGGCCGGCATCACCTTCGACGGCACCGCGGTTGCCTGGGTGGCTGCGAAAGGCCCGGGGTACGGTATAGGCCGGGTCATCCTGGACGGTGTCGAGAAGGGCACCGTGGACCTCTACAGCCCGAGCACCAGTCTACGGGCAGACGGTGTGGAGCGCGGACGGCCTCGACGAAGGCACGCACACTCTGACTGTGGAATGGACCGGCACGAAGAACGCCGCCTCGAACGACGCCGCCATCAGCGTCGACGCTTTTGACGTGATGGGAGACCTGGTCACGCCCGCCGGCCTCGTCCGGTACGAACAGACCGACGACCACCTCGTCTATGAGGGCTCGTGGTACACGTTCTACACCTCGCCCGCCTCCTTCGGCAGCTACGACCGGGCAAGCACCGACGCGTCCGTGACCGTTCACTTCACGGGTACCTACCTGTCCTGGGTGGCCACGACCGGGACCACGCTGGGCACGGCCCAGGTCTCCCTCGACGGCGGGCCCGCTCAGACGATCGACCTCTCCCGGTCGGCCGCGGCCTACCAGCAGAGCGTGTGGGCGACCGGCATCCTCGCCGCCGGCGACCACTCCGTGGAGATCTCCTGGGGTGGAGACACCGGGAAGTATGTGAGCGTCGACGCCTTCGATGTGATCGGCTCGCTCACCGACGGCGGCGGTTCTTCCTCTGGCACCACGTACGAGCAGACGCGACGACGCGCATCGTCAAAGTGGGCAACTGGGCCGATTTCAGCAGGGCTGCCGCCTCGGGGGGCAGCTACGGGCGCGCCAATTCGGCAGGCTCCTCGGCCACCATTCACTTCACCGGGACCCGCCTCGACTGGATCGCCATGACGGGCACAACGACCGGGATCGCGGACGTGTATCTGGACGACGAGTTTCAGACGACGGTAGACCTCTCCGCTTCTTACGCCATCTACGACGTGATGGTCTGGTCCACCGGCGCTCTTCTCGAAGGCCAGCACACCGTCAGGATCGAGATGAACGAGCACAATCCGGCCGGTAAGTACATCACCTTGGACGCTGTGGATGTGGTCGGCACCTTGACGGAGACCACGGCCGCGATTCCCTCGATCACGAACCTCGACCCATCCTCCGGTCTCGACCGCCGGCGGCACCGCGGTCACCATCTCGGGCACGGATTTTGAGGACGTCTCGGCGGTCATCTTCGGCGACGAGGAGGCCACGGACTTCACGGTGGCCTCTCCCACGAGGATCAACGCAGTGGCTCCCCCGCATGACGCGGGCACCGTCGACGTCCGGGTAACGACGGCGATCGGAGCGAACGAGAACACTGCGGCCGATGACTTCACCTACGCAGAAGAGTCGTCCCCCATCCGTTACGAGCAGACGAACAGCAACATCGTCAAAACCGGTATGTGGTACGAATACCCGAAGGCCCAGGCTTCCGGAGGCAGTTACGGCCGGTCCGCCACGGAAGGGGCGTCGGCCACCATCTACTTCAACGGCACGCAGCTTGACTGGATCGCCATGAAGGGCACCACCACGGGCAGCGCCGATGTCTACCTGGACGGCGTGAAGAGAGCCACGATCGACCTGAGTGCCTCCCCCGCCGACTATGACATCAACGTCTGGTCCACCGGCACCCTGCCCGCCGGAGAGCACAACGTGCGGATCGTGCGGACCTCTACGAGCGAACCCGGCTCCAACGTCACTCTGGACGCTGTGGACATCGTCGGCGCGATCAGCGCTCCCCCCACCCGTTACGAGCAGACCGACGACCGCATCGTCAAAGTCGGCTACTGGACTGACTACGTGAAGGCAGCCGCCTCCGGAGGCAGCTACGGCCGCTCGTCGGCGAGCGGCGCGACGGCCACCATCTACTTCACCGGTACCCGCTTGGACTGGGTGGGCATGAAGGGCCTCACCACCGGCAGCGGCGACGTGTACGTGGACGGGGCCAAAGTGGCCACGGTCGACCTCGCTGCCTCGAGTGCGGTCTACAACCTGGTGGTCTGGTCCACAGGGACCCTGGCCCACGATGACCACACAGTGCGCATCGAGCGTGTCGGAGGGAATGCGCTCAACGTGACACTGGACGCGGTGGATATCTGGGGGACACTCCGGAGTGCTCCGGCCTCCGGATGAGTACCGGCTGAAAGCGAGCTCTCCACCGAATAGTCGATGCGCACGCTGCCGCGCGGTGGGAGCCGTTGGGCTGGATTGCTCGGTTCGCCTCTTGTTGTCCGCGCTTTGGTGACAGACGCGTCTCTTACACTTCGTCCTGCTCCGTGTTGCCGTCCGGCTGCTGCGAGTTGTCATCAGGCATCGCCCCCGGCCGGTGCCTTGTCCCCATCACGTAACCGACGGTCAGCCCGGCCAGCGCCGACAGCGAGAGCGCGGCGGCCGTGAGCGCGCGACGCTCGGTCGGGGTCGATCTCTTCCGTCCCTCATGGCCGGACGTCTCACCTACTTCAGCGCGGGCCGGATCAATCGGAGGAGCCGCCGTGTGAGGTTCGGGACCAGTAGGAACAGGACGGGTCCCGCCGCCCGTGGCTTCATCCCCTCCCCGACTCTGGTACTCGGTCCGGTTCACCTTGTGGTGGTGCTCCCAGTGCGCCCGGGTGATCTCCACGCCGAACAGCACTATTAACGACGAGTAGTACATCCACACCATGATCAGAACGAACGACCCGGCGGCGCCAAAGATCGAACCTGGGCTCGTCCTTCCCAGGTAGTAGCCGAGGGCGTAGTTACCTATGGTAAAGAGGACGGCGGATATGCAGCCTCCCAGGGCTACGTCTCGGAGAGCCAGACGGGTGTTGGGGAGAAAGCGGAGGACGACCACGAAGACCGCTGTCGCGATCACCAGCGAGAACAGAATGGTGCTTGTCTGGAAGATAGCCGCCGAGAACGGGAGGACGCCCGTGAAGTAACGGGTGATCGCGTTAGCGGCGATCTCGGCAGCCAGGGTGATCAGCAAGAGTCCGGCGAGTCCGAATACCATGGCGACGTCCACGGCTTTCCCGATGAAGTACCCTTTGAAGCCTCCCCCGCCGCGCCCCGGCACCTCCCAGATGGTGTTCAGCGACCCTCGCACGTCGCCTATGAGCCTGGTCGAACTATAGATGAGCACCAAGACTGCTCCTACAGTCGCAGGGACTGAGGCCCTGGACCTGTAGGCATTGGCGATCAGCTCCTGCACCGCACTCGCTGACTGCTGGCCGAGCGCATGCTGAAGTTGACCCACCAGGAGGCCCTCGGCCGCCCGCTGTCCGAACGCGTAGCCGGCTATCGTCACCAGGATCACGGCAAGAGGAGCCAGGCTCAGGATGCCGTAGAACGCGATGGACCCGGAGATACGGTTGACGTTGTGCTTCTGGTAGCCCAACACTGCAGACCAGAGCAGCGACCCCACCCACTTGAGCCCTCGGGTCATCGGCGATCCCGGACGGGCCCGTGAGCGTCGAGCGGCGCAATATGACCGCCTGTGGTACTGAAGAAGCGGAGGCAAGTCACAGAGTTCACCGGTGATCTTTCTCGAATGCGTCCTTCGTGGCAACCGACCCCCCCAAACGCGAAGTGGCTATCCGCCGTTTTCGCCGATGAGCCTCAAGGCTTCCTGGAGCGGGGCGTCAGCGTTCGCGGTGGAAGGACTTCCTCCGACCACCACGTCGGGAGTGATGCCCGTCTTGTTGATGTTCCTGCCGTTGGGCGTGAAGTATTCGGCGGTCGTCACCTTGACGGCGCCTCCGTTGGGCAGCGGTTCGATGCTCTGCACCACTCCCTTGCCGAACGTGGTCACGCCGATGAGGGTGGCCCGCTTGTGGTCCTGAAGAGCTCCCGTCACGATCTCGGAGGCACTGGCAGTGCCCTGGTTGACGAGGAGGTAGAGCGGGACCTGCGAGAACGCCCCTCCGGTCGCGTCGTAGGTGTGCTGGGGCGAGTGCAGACCGCGGGTGGTGACGATCACTCCATCCGGGATGAAGATGCTCGCGACCCCCACAGCCTCGTTGAGCAACCCACCGCCGTTGTTTCTGAGGTCGAGAATGACCGCCGCCACTTTGTCTGCTTCGATGGCTTTCTTGACTGCCGCCCGTAATGAGTCCGCCGCCCCGGTGGAGAATATGTAGAGGCTGATGTCGGCCACCTTCTTGCCGTTGGTGGTGAGCAGTTTGCTATCCACCTGGGGCTCGGTGACCGCCCGGCGGACGAGCGTGTACTCGTGATCGCTGCCTCCCGGGGGAAGATCGGCGGAGCCCTTGGCGGGGGGTGGCGGACAGGTGGAGGGGGTGGCGGCCCTCACGGTGATCGTCGTCGTTGTAGCTACGTAGGCGGCGGGCGGTCGGTACATGCCCAATCGGACGGTGGTCCCGTTCGTCCCCTGGATCTTCGCCACCACCTGGTCGAGGGAGAGGCCGGCCGTCGTCACGCCGTCGACCGAGACGATGATGTCTCCTACCTCGATGCCGGCGTCAGCAGCGGGACTTCCTTTGAAGACCTGCGTGGTCGTGATGAAGCCGCCGTCCATCTCCTCGGCCACACCTATCCCGTTATAGCTGCCGGATAGCTCACCGCTGAAGTTGGCGTATTGCGCGGGGTCGAAATAGACCGTGTATGGGTCGTCCAGGCCCGCGACCATGCCGTTTATGGCGTCTTGCTCGAGGGCGGCAGGGTCCACCGATTGGTAGTAGGAGTCCTCGAGGTGTGTGAGTACGGCGCCCTGCAGGGGAAAAGAGCCGGCCGTGGAGGCGCCGTTCCGTATGCTCAATCCGATCGCCAAGCCCGCCCCAAGGAACACCAAGAGGGAGATCGTCGCTCCCGCCACGATCAAGGTCTTCTTTCTTCGGGACATGGTCATCCTCTTTTCGGAGCAGGGCCAACAGGGCTGGGAACAGGCAAAGCCGAGGCGGCTCGCCGCTCGCTCTGGATTGTTCCCAGAAACCGACCATCGCAGAACCTGCGTGTCGGAAGGCTGCGCGTACCAAGCCTCGAAGAGAAGGTCTAGCTGGAGCTGGAGGTCATCGTCAAGGGGACGCCGCGCTTCGACCACGCCCAGTCCTTCTCCGAGGGGCTGACAGTCGCCCGGAGCCGAACGACTGGCCCGGGTACCTCGACAAGACGGGGTGAACTGGTGTACTCGGAGACTTGGGAGAAACGCAAGAAAGGGCCGTCGGGCCCGCTGTGAGCGCAGAGTAAACCGCAGTAGCCGTGCGTAGGTTCGAGTCGGCGGCGCGACCGCGCCGCTCCGATCATCCTCAGGTATAGGTGCTGCACGCAGCGGGGCCGGGATGCCCCTGGGTGAGTTCGTGCCGCAGCGCCGGTCGAACATCGACCGCCGAGACATCGAAGTTCAAACGCTTGCCGGCCAGCGGATGGTTGGCGTCGAACACGACGGTGTCTTCATGCACTTCCGCCACCGTCAACTCGACCGGGCCCCGCGCGGTGCCGGCCGAGATCCTCATGCCTGGCTTGAGCACGTCGGCGTCAGGCACCTGGTCGATGGGGGCGGTGATGAACCGCTCCGGGTCGTGCTCGCCGTACCCTTCGGCCGGTTCGAGCACCACGGCGCGCCGTTCTCCGGGTCGGATGCCTTCAAGCGCCTTTTCGAGCCCCGGCATGATGTTGTAGAAGCCGTGCAGGTACTCGACGCCTTCTTCCTCGCCGAGCACCTCTCCGTCATCCAGCGTGAGCGTATAGGCGAGCGTGACCACCGCTCCATGCATGGCTTCCATATACGATCTCCTCAAGTGCTTATATACCCATGGGGGTATTGTACCCGATGAGAGGCCCTGCTGCCCGCTCGGTCGACCGGGGGCAGGTCGAAGCACCATGTCACCGGCTCAGATCTCTCTATCGTCGCGTCCCGCATCCGTCCCGGCCGCTGCCCGCCGCCCGCGAGGGCTGAGCCGCGAGGGCCACCAGATCCGGTCGCCGATATCGTGCACCAGGGCCGGCACGAACAGAGCGCGCACCACAAGTGCGTCGAGAAGCACGCCGAAGGCGACTATGATCGCAAGCTGCACCAGGAATAGGATCGGAATGACCGAGAGCGCCGCGAAGGTCGCGGCCAACACGACTCCCGCGGAAGTGATCACCCCGCCGGTGGCGACGAGTCCGCGCAACACGCCATCCCGTGTTCCATGGGCCAGAGATTCCTCCCGCACGCGGGTCATAAGGAAGATGTTGTAGTCGATGCCCAGGGCGACCAGGAAGACGAACCCGTAGAGCGGGACAGTCGGGTCGGCGCCGGGGAAACCGAGGACATGGTTGAAGAGCAGGCTCGAGACGCCCAGGGCCGTGCCAAAACTCAGGAGCGTGGTGAAGGTCAGCAGCAACGGGGCCACGACGCTGCGAAGCAGCACCATCAGGATCAGGGTGATGACCACGAGCACCACCGGGATTATCAGGTTGCGGTCGCGCGCCCCGGTGAGGTTCGAGTCGAGAGCGGTGGCCGTCTGGCCGCCAACGACGATCGACGGGTCTAGCGAACGGAGCGAACCGCGGAGGTCCGTGACCGCCTGCTCGGCCGCAAGCGAGTCCGCCTTGTCCTTGAGCGTGAGTTGTAGCATGACATCGCCGTCTGAGACCGTGGGTGTGGCGCCCGCTAGGGGTCCTTGCGCGGGGACCGGGATGGGGATCGAGCCGCTCGGGGATTCTCGCGAGACCACCGAGACACTGCTGACTGCGGCGTTCCCGAGGGCCACGGCGGCCGCCTCGCCCATTTTCGCCTGGGGGACGATCACCAGCACGGGCTGACCCGAACCGGCGGGGAAGTGGGCCGCGAGGACGTTCTGTCCGTCGCGGGCCTCTGACGTGCCGAGCACGAGGTCGCTTGCTGCAACACCGTCGGCCTTCAGCCCGGTGAGGCCGACGCAGCCGAGCACGAGCAGGATCCCGACGACGATCCACATCGGCCGCGCCCGCTTCCGGACCAGGCCCGCGATCCTGACCCAGCCGCCATTCGGGTTCTGCTCCGCATGCTGACTGCCATATCGGATGTGCCGCGGCCAGAACGCGGCCCGTCCGGTCAGGAGGAGCATCGCCGGAACGAAAGTCAGTGCCACAAGTATCGCGAAGACGATGCCGACCGCGGCAACCGGCCCCAAGGCCTTGTTCGAAGCAAGGTCGGAGAGCAGCAGGCACAGCATTCCGGCGATCACGGTGCCGCCCGAGGCGATGACCGGTTCGACCGATGCCCTCCAGGCGACCTTCGTTGCGCTCCAAGCCGACCGGTTGTCCCGCAGCGCCTCGCGAAAGCGCGACACGTAGAGCAGCGAGTAGTCGGTCGCCGCCCCGATCACAAGGATGAACAGGATGCCCTGCACCTGGGCGTTGATCTTGAGTACGCCGGCCTGGGCCAGATAGAAGTTGGTCAACACCGCCCCGCACAGCGCGCTCATGGAAGCTAGAAGCACCATGAGCGGTAGGAGGGGCGATCGGTAGACGGCCACCAGAATGACGAGCACCGCGGCCACGGCAACGACGAGCAACAACCAGTCCACGCCCGCGAACCCGTTGCCCAGGTCGGCGCTGAGTCCTGCCGCACCGGTGACGTATACCGCAAGGCCTTGTGGTGCTCCCTCCAAGCTTTTTCGAAGTTCGGCGACCCCCGTCCTCACATCGGCCGAAGCGGACAACGGCACGAACATCTGGGCGGCTTCGCCGTCCGCCGACGGAATGGGCGGCGAGACGCCTCCAGAGATGGCCGGGATCTGTTGCGGGAGTTGCGTGGACTGCGCTTGCAGCCAGGCCCGATCCTCGGCGGTCAAACCACCGGACCGCTCAGCCACGACCACCGCGGGGATGGTGCTGCCTCCGAAGAAGTCGGTGAGTCGTTTCTGCACCTGGGTGGACTCGGCACTACTAGGCAGGTACGAAGACTGGTCGTTGACCGAGACCTCGCCTATGCGGCCGAAGTAGGGCCCGCCGAGTCCGGCGATACCGATCCATACGAGAAACAGCACGAGCCCGACCACAGATCGGACCCAACGCGGCGAAGCTTTCAGGGTCATGTGATCTCCCCTTGGCGCATCGTTCGACCGACTCCCTGCGGTCCTCTTCCATTATGGCGTAGCATGGGCGGAGCCGGAAACCGGGAATTTGTGGCGAAGCCGGAATGAACTCCGAGGCGGCATGGGTATAGTGGAGCCATGACCGAGTCTACCCGGGCAAGGACCGGAGCGACATCCATATCGCCGCGGCGCCTTGAGGATTATGCGCTCATCGGCGACACCGCCAGCGCGGCTCTTGTGGGTCGTGACGGATCGATCGATTGGTTCTGCGCCCCGCGATTCGACTCGGCCGCCTGCTTCGCTTCCCTGCTCGGAACGAACGACAACGGGCACTGGAGCATCCGTCCGACCGGCGACCACTGCAGGCGTCCCGCAGCTATCCGGTCGGAGACGCTGATCCTCGAGACCGAATTCCAGACCCCGAACGGCCGTGTTCGCCTGATCGATTTCATGGTGCCCGAGCACGCGATGGCCCCATATCGTCAGAATCGTAGAGGGAGTTGAGCGGGCGCGTCCCCATGAGCATGGAATTCGATCGTGCGCTTTGAATACGGATCGCGCGTTCCTTGGGTCCATCGCATGGGCAAAGGGCTGGAGTTCGTGGCTGGTCCGGATGCGTTGCGCCTGGACTTCGGCGTCGATCTGACGCCCCGCGGCCTCACCCACGAAGCCGAGTTCGAGGTCGGCGAAGGCACAGACGATCCCCTTCGTCCTGAGCTGGCATCCCTCGCATGAACGAAGAGCCCCGCGGAAGGACCCCGCTGAGACTCTGCGACGGACCGAACGATGGTGGACTGAGTGGGCGGGACGGTGCGAATACTCCGGTGAATGGCGAGAGGCGGTGGTGCGCTCGGCGATCGTCCTGAAGGCCTTGACCCATCGTTCCACCGGGGGCATAGTCGCCGCGCCCACGACCTCCTTGCCCGAGCGCATCGGCGGACGACGCAACTGGGACTACCGATATTGCTGGCTCAGAGATGCCACGTTCAGCTCTGTACGCCCTCATGATGAACGGCTACCTGGCAGAGGCCCGGTCTTGGCGCGATTGGCTGCTCCGGGCCATAGCCGGCCAGCCCGAGCTCATGCAGATCATGTATGGTCCGGCCGGGGAGACCCGGATCACCGAGATCGAATTGCCGTGGCTGCCAGGGTTCCGCGGCTCGAAGCCGGTCCGGGTCGGCAACGCGGCCGCAGAGCAATTCCAGTTGGACGTGTACGGCGAGGTCATGGACGCCATGTATCTGTCCGCCCGATCCGGCCTGCCCAGCAACCCAACAGCCTGGGGACTCCAGAAGCACCTCATGGCGGCTCTCGAGGATCGATGGAAGGAGCCCGACGAGGGCATATGGGAGGTCAGGGGTCCGCGCCGCCACTTCACCCATTCCAAGGTCATGGCGTGGGTCGCGGCCGACAGAGCGGTGCGGTCCGTGGAGCGATTCGGACTGGAGGGTCCCGTCGACACGTGGAAGCGGCTTCGCGAGGATATCCACCGCGAGATCTGCGAGAAGGGCTACGACCCAAACCGCGGGGCGTTCACCTGGTTCTACGGTTCGCCTTCGCTCGACGCGGCGTTGCTGATGATCCCTCTGGTCGGATTCCTCCCGGCCACAGATCCCAGGGTCATCGGTACCGTGGAGGCCATTCGGAAGGAACTTATCGTCAACGGGTTCGTGAGACGCTACCAGGCGGAGGCCAACTCGCATGTCGATGGGCTCGAGGGGAGCGAAGGTGCGTTTCTGCCCTGCACCTTCTGGCTGGCCGACAACCTGGTCCTGCAGGGACGGAACACAGAAGCAAGGGACCTCTTCGAGCGTCTGTTGGAGATTAGAAACGACGTGGGCCTGCTGTCCGAGGAGTACGATCCCGAGAACGAGACCTTGCTTGGGAACTTCCCTCAGGCCTTCACCACGTTTCCCTCATCAACACTGCTCTGAACCTGACCTCGACGGCCGGGCCGGCCCACCACCGGCGCTCCGCACAGTGGAGACCCAGCCGGTCAGCACGGTCTTCAGCGCCGTGACGGTCTTAGGCCAATCGAGGATCTCACCCGGTCGGCAGGGTGGCTTCTGCCCAAAG
>CAVZIK010000002.1:0-17967 GCA_963775295.1 uncultured Actinomycetes bacterium | reverse complement strand
TCTGCCGGCGCTAGTCCAGGCCGGCCTCTCTCAGAGCGCCAATGAGGCCTTCCCTGGTGGGGCACAGCCCGATGAAACGGACGAGATCGCCCACAATGATGGCCGGAGCCGACGAAAGCTTCAGCTCCTCGTACCGTTCATCGCGCCCCTGGTGAAGCACCACATCCATCTGGTCCCCGTAATCGGCGGCAACATCGTCGATGAGCCGCCGGACCGCGACTCCACCGGAGCAAGCGGGCACGGATAGAAACACCTCGATCTTTATCGGATCCATAGCCCACCCTCTCGGAGCGCGTTGTTCATCGTGCCTTCGTCGGGAGCCGTCCCCTCGATCTTGATCACCCCGTTTATGACGGCGGCGGGAACGCAGGAAAGGTTGTACTCCCCATACTTCTCGAGCGCCTCCTTGCCGACGTACTCTTTCACCACGAGCTCCTCGACCGGGTATTTCTCGGCAAGCCGGCCCGCCATCGCCAGTATGGCGACGCAGCCGGGACATGGCGGATCTCCACTGAACACCTCCAGAAGCACAGCCACCTTCATCCTCCCAGTTCGGCTCGAAAGATACCTTCCAACTCGGCCACTTGGGGCACCCGGCCCTGAGATACGACTTTGCCGTTGACCACGACTGCAGGCGTCATCGCAAATCCGAACGCCACTCCCTCCGGCGAAAGGGCGGAGAGCTTCTCGACCCTCACCTGTCCGGGGAACCTGGCCGCTGCCTTCTTAGCCTCCTGCTCAGTCTGCTTGCACTTGACGCATGGCGGTTCCGCGCCAAACACCTTGACCTCTATCAAGCCCTTCCCCTTCATGAGTTTGTCGATCTCGCCGGCGATACGGGCCGCCACGATGGCTATAGCTTCTTCGTCGGCCTCGGTCCGCCGGCGCAGCGAGCGGGAGCAGGCTGCGGCCCGATCTCCAAGGATGTCGCTGACCACCAGCGACCGGGCGACCGGACCTCCATGCCTCTCGGTGCCGAATCGGGCGCATTGCTTGTCGCAGCCATCGATGGTGATGGTCGGGTGGGTCCTGGCAAAGTTGCGCTCACCCTCGTTACCGGCGAGGAAGAGGGGCAGACAGAGGGTCACCGCGTCGTGGGGGCGCAGCACTTCGAGCACGCGCCGGACGGCGCTCCTCGAGATCGTCCCCGCAGGCAACTCCTCCCCACTGCACGAGATGATGCCCACTTTGGTGGTCTTGTTCATCTCCGCCGTCATCACACCACCTCGCTCCTCTCGGCGCGCCGCTCCGCCTCTTCGCCGACCGCCTGGGCGATCTCCCGGGTGACGAGCCAGCCGTCCTCGGTCAGCTCCGAACCGGTCCCGGGCTGGGTCCCCCGATGGTTGCCGAGCGCCTTCGCCACCTGGAACGCCGTGGCCACTTCGCCGCCCGCGATTTCCACGTTCTTCTGGGCACACGCCTTCGCGCAGCCGTCGATCGTGATGCACGGATGAGCCTTCACCCCGGCCAGAGTCTCTTCGTCGCCCTTGACGAGAAGGGCCAGGCACACGACGTCCGTCTTGCTCCGGAGCGATCTCTTCCACGGCGAGATAGGCGGCCTCGCGGCTTATCAGCCCGTGCACCTTTCCCACTCCGCTGCAGGGGATCACGAGCACCGTGTCATGTTCGTTCTTCATCGTTCCTCGAGCTTCCTACTCTTCCGCAGCCTTGCGCTCGACCTCCGCCGCATAGTCCGCCCCATCCACGAGGAGATCACGATCCTCTTCCCACGAGGCCAGTTCCACCTCGACGATCCAACTGCCGTACGGATCTTCGTTGATCGAGTCGGGGGCGTCGAAGACTGCTTCATTTATGGCGACGACTGTGCCGCTGACCGGTGAGACCACTTCGAAGTTGGCCTTGGTCGACTCCACCGTGCCGGCCTCGTCGAATTGCGCGAGGCTAGTGCCGATCTTCGGAGGGTCGACGTAGGTGATGTCGGTGAGCCGCTGCTGCATGTAGTCGGATATGCCGATGCGTGCGCGGTCGCCGGCCACCTGCGCCCAGACATCGTTGGCGTTGAACAGGTATCCGGTCAAGGGGATCTTGAACTCGTACTTGTCGTGGACCACGACGACGAAATCCGACGGCGTCTCGAACTGGCCGGCGGTCTCCGCGGCCGTCTCGGCGTCCGTGGCCGCCGCGGGTGCTTCCGTTTGGGCCGCCTCGATGGCTTCGGCGATCTTGCCGGCAAGCTCAAGGGCAGCGGAGCCCAGGCGGAGATCGGGAGCCAGGCCGGCGCCCAGTTCCTTGACCGCTTGGGACACGACTACCTTGTGAGCGGGCTTGACCCCTGCCGCCGTCGCCAGCTTTCCGGCGCACTGGGTCGCGCAGCCGTCGACCACGACGACCTTCTTCTCGGCCAAGGCTTTCCTGTAGCGAGCGGGGCTTCGGTTGAGCGAAACCGGGCAGACGATCTCGGCGCCGGCTTCCTCTGCCAGCCTTAGCGCCACCTCCCTGGCAACAGAGCCCTCGGGCTTGTCGAGACCGGTGCAGGCGAGCACGATGTAGCTCATCCTCCGCCCTCCTCAGAATGCAGCTTCTTGATGAGGGCGACGGTCTCCGGCTTGTCGGGGAAGGATATGGCGTCCGGGCCGCACGTCTTGGAGCAGGCCCGGCAGAAGACCACGCAGTTGTCCGGGTTCGCCACCACCAGCTTGCGGTCTCCCTCCCGGCGCTCGAACACCCGGTGAGGGCAGAAGTCGTCGCACTCCATACAGAAGTCGCACTTGTCGTAGTCGATGGTGGGCGCCCAGGGTATCTTGCTTCTCGGCACCCCCATGAAAGTCGTTTCAGGCATGGCCGCCACCATCCTCGTCCCCCTCCTTCTCCTCGCCCATCCCGCGGAGCGCGGCTGCCACCTTCTCGAACGCCTCGTCCGTGGTCATCTCGCGGATGTCGAGGGGCACCATGTCCTTCTTCGCGTCCATGCCCTCGGCGGCGAACGCGTCGCGAAACATCTTGTACTGCATGTTGGGAGCGCAGGCGGCTATCACCAAGGGCCGCTTGGCCTGGAGGAAGTCCGCCAAGAATCGGTCCCCGTCCTCCTCGCAGAGTTGCGGATGGATCATCCCAAACTCCACGGGTAGCTCGATGCGCACCCGGTTGATGAAGTCCCAGATGTCCATCTTCTCGAAGCCCGGGCACTTGCCCGTACAGACGCACATGATCAATCCCGGTCGCGTGTCATTCATCGCTGTCGTCCTTCCTCCAGTCTTGGGATCTGGTCAACCAGAGCCCGTCGAGCGCCGTCCTGCTCGTCTCTGGGCACCGCAAAGAACGCGGCCAAGGCCAAGCCAGCCAGCGCGATGCCAAAGCCGCGGTAGAAACCGCCGAAGCCGAGGGCGCCGATGAGCCGGCCGCCGAGCAACGTGCCTGCCGAGCCGCCCACCATGAAGCAGAACGCCACGAGCGACATGGCCGTCCCTCTGGCGCGGGATGCAAACGCGGTCGCCGTGGTGAGCAGGGAAGAGTGGGCGAGCATGAAGCCCAAGCCGAGCAGAAGCAGAGCCACGGCGGTCAGTGCGATCTGCCCCGAAGCAAGCGCCACCAGCAGATCGGCGGCCATGGCAAGAACGAGACCAAGCGCGACGAGAAGTCGCCGCTCCAGGCGCGCAGCGAGCGGACCTGCCGCTCGACTCCCGCCGATGACGCCCACACCGAACACAGCCATGAGTAAGCCGATCTCGAGGTTGCTGAGCCCAAGAGAGTGCGTGGCCTCCGTTCCCAGATACGAGAACGAACCGAGGACGAGAACCCCCTCGATGAGGGTCACGAGATACGTCCGCAGGCTCGGTCCATGTCTGAGAAGCCGTCCGTACGGTTTCACGAACTCGCTGTTGGGATTCCCCTTCAGCTCGCTGCCGAACCCCCGGGTCAGAATGATCACCAGCACGGTGAGAACTGCCGACGCGAGCCCGTACAGCCAGAAGACACCACGCCAACTGGAGACATACGCGATCACTCCCCCTATCGTCATGGAGACGGCTTGGCCCAGGAAGGCGATTCCCATGAAGGTGGCGATCGCCCGTTGGCGTTCCTTCATGGGCATGAGATCGCCGATGACCGCCAGTGAGACGGGCATGGTCGCGGCGGCGAAAGCGCCGGTGAGCGCGCGGTAGGAGACCAGTTCGCCCATCCCCACCGCGAAGCCGCAAAGCGTCGTGGCGACGGTGAAGAGGATCAGGCTCGCACTGATCACTCGAAGCTTGCCGAAGCGATCTGCCAGCGGGCCGTAGATGAGCTGAAAAAGTCCGAACGGCAGCATATAGGCCGAGATCAGGATCCCTGCTCGTACTGGGTCGGCCGCAAAGGACTTCGCGATCGTCGGAAGCAGGGGCGATACCACCCAGTTGTCGGCCATGACGATGAAGCCGGCCAGGCCGAGCACGATGATCAGACGCTTGGTTTTCACGACTCGTCGCTCCATCCGACCCCGGAGCTCTTCGGTTCACCGCTCCGGGCGCTTTTGGTTCAGCACCACTTCGCCCCACACATTATAGCCGTTTATACGGTTATATGCACCTACGGTTTCCGTGTGACGCTGCGAGACACCGCGATGGGCACGTAACGCAGCAGGGCGCAAGACCCGCCCGGCCTAGTCGACCAGGCGCCCCACGATGGGGAAGCGCTCGAGTTCATCGGGGAAGTGGGGAGCCTCATCCATCTCAGCGGTGAGGTCCTTCCCGGCAGAGTGTTCGTCTTGGTGATCACCCATGTCCCACATGACGCTGTCCGTCACGTCGTAAACCTTGCCGGCATGAGCCACGTACGCCCGCCGGCCATCCTTGCCGTCGAATTCAGCCAAACGCTCTCGCGTGAAGACCTGCTCCTCCATCTTTCGCCTCCGGTCAGGTAAACAGGTTGTTCAGAGATTCGGCCAGTGTGGGGTGCGCGAAAACGGCGTTGCGAAGGGTCGACACCGTGACGCCTCCCATCATGGCGACTTCGACCATGGCCATCAGCTCGCCTCCCTCGATGCCCAACGCGGCAAAGCCCACGACGCGGTCGGTGGCCAGATCCACCACGGCTTTCATCTGGCCCCGGGACTCGTCCACCTCCAAGGCGCGCGCCACGTTGTCCATGGGCAGCCTGAACACCTTGATGTCGAGACCCCTTTCCTGGGCCTCACGCTCGGTGAGCCCCACCCGGCCGAACTGGGGGTCGATGAAGACAGTGTAGGGCAGCAGCCGGCCGGCGATGGTCGCCTGGCCCCCCTCGAGCAGATTCGTGCGAACGACGCGAAAATCGTCGTAGGAGACATGGGTGAAAGCGGGGCCGCCTTTGACGTCCCCAAGAGCGTAGACACCTGTCGCTTTCGTCTCGAGGCGCTCGTTGACGGGGACATATCCACCGCGGTCCACCTCCAACCCGGCGGCCGGCAGGTTCAGAGCCTCGGTGTTGGGAGTCCTGCCCGTGGCTACCAACAGATGGGAGCCGGCGATCACGCGAGACCCCGAGTCGGTCCCGATCTCGAGCGCCACCGACCCGTCCGTGCCGGCCGACACGCTCCGACCGGCAGCGCCAAGGATCAGTTCGATGCCGTCTTCACGGAGGATGGCCCGCGATTGCCTCGGCCATATCCGGATCCTCGCGGGGAAGAAGGGTCTCGTGCCTCTGCACGATGGTGACACGGCTCCCGAAACGCCGGAACATCTGACTGAACTCCGCCGCGACGTAGCCGCCTCCTAGAATGACCAGGTGCTCTGGAACGTCGGCCAACTCCATCACCGTGGTGGAGGTGAAGAACGGGACCCGGTCGATACCGGGCAACGTGGGGATCGCTGGGCGGGCCCCCGTGTTCAGGAAGATGTATTTCGCGTCGACGAGGTAGGCTCTCTCCCTCAGTGGGGCGGACCTCGAGGCGGTGCGGCGCCACGAAGCTCGCTTCAGCCGGCAGCAGGTCGAGGTTCGCGGTGTCGCGCAGCCGTCGCTCGCTGCCCGTGCGCCAACTCTCCACCAGATCACGCTTGCGCTGCCTAACTGCCGCCATGTCTATCGCGACCGGGCCGGTCACCACCCCGTAGTCCGCGGCCCGGCGGGCGAGATAGGCCATCCGGGCGGAGGCGATCATCGTCTTCGTGGGGGTGCAACCCTCGTTGTAGCAGGTGCCTCCGACGTGCTCCCGCTCTATCAGAGCGGTCTGCCACCCCGCAGCCGCCAGAGCGCGTGCCAGCGGAACGCCGGCCTGGCCTGCCCCGATGATGGCGGCGTCGTACTCTGTCACGGGTGCCATCAGGTTCCTCCCTTCCTTCCCGAAGAGCGCGACCTCGACCTGCTTCCCGGTTAAGGCCGCTGGCTCTCGGGTACCCTTGACGGTAACATCAGAGTCGCGGCAGCGCCATCGTACTTCGGCACGTACTGATGAGAGAGGGGAATGAGATGCTCGCAAATAGACCGCTCCCCGCACGCCGGAGGTTACCGCACCTTCACCGTCTCCCGTCCGGCCCGGCGAGCAAGTTGATCCATGTGGTGGTCACGCCGTGCGTGGCCGTGCTGATCGTGGCGCTTCTCCTTGTCGGGCTGTGGCAACTCCGGCCAGGTCACCGCAACGTCGAGCGGAGCCGGGGGAGCGACTGTCCAGACCGGCGGCTCGGTCGCCATCGCCACAGAACCCGGGGCCTCCCGCGATCCGGCGGTGGCCAGCGCCCGGTCGGACATCCTTCTTAACCAGCAGGTCTACGACTGGCTCGTGGAGGTGGGACCGGACAATCAGCTCGTTCCCGCGCTGGCCACCGCTTGGGACTCGCCCGACGGCAAGGTCTGGACGTTCACCCTGCGCTCCGGAGTAAGCTTCTCCAACGGACAGCCCTTCTCCGCCGAAGACGTCGTGTACACGTTCACCCGGCTCCAAGACCCCAATGTCGGCTCGCCGCTGGCGTCCACGTTGAAGAACGTCACGGAAACCGCCGCCGTGGACGCGACCCACGTCAAGTTCACCTTGATGGAAGCGAACCCCGAATTCCCGAGTGACGTCACCGACTATCACGCCGCCATCCTCAGCAAGTCCGTGAGCGACCCGGCGACCACCTGGGTGGGCACCGGACCTTTCGTGCTCGATTCGTACGTCGCGGAGGATCGCGCCATCCTCAAGAAGAACCCCGCCTACTGGATGAAGGACGACAAAGGGAACGCCCTCCCGTATCTCGATCAGCTTCAGCTGGTGTTCACTCCCGATCTTGCCGGCCGGGTGAACGCCCTGCAGGGCGGACAGGTGCAGTTCGTGGCGGGGCTCACTTCCGAACTGGTCGCCGCCATCAAGGGCGACTCCAAGCTGCAGGTCATCGAGGGACCGTCGAGCGCGTTCCACTACGTCATCCACATGCGTTCCGACGCCGGCCATCCCGCCGCCGACCTGAGGATCCGCCAAGCGCTGCAACTCGGCACCGATCATCAGGGTCTTATCGACCAAGTGCGGCCCGGATTGGCGGTCGTCGGCAACGGCACTCCGGTGGGGCCGAGCTACGGGGACTACTATCTCGACGAGCCACCGGTCTACGACGTGAACAAGGCCAAAGAACTGCTTGCTCAGGCCGGCGCCGGCAACCTCACCATCACCCTTTACGCCCAGCAGGCCCTCGAGGTCCCGGCCATCGCGACGGTCTGGAAGGAACAGATGAAGGCCATCGGAGTGACGGTCAATATCCAGACCGAGCCCCCGGACGTCTACTACGGCGAAGGCGACGCCAGTTGGTTGAAGGTGGACTTCGGCATCACCGAGTGGGGAGCCCGGGCCACGCCGGTCGCGTACTTCAACGCCGCCTACCTCTCCGGCGCTCCGTACAACGAGTCCCACTGGAGCGACTCGGAATTCGACGCTATCGTCGCCCAGATCAACAGCGAACTGGACCGCAGCAAACGGATCGAGCTCTACAAACAGGCGCAGCAGATACTGATCGACCGGGGGCCGGTGATCGTGCCCTTCTTCGAGACGGCCGCCGCCGGGGCCAGCGCGGCTTTGCGCGGTGTCAGCCTTGCCCCGGACTGGTCGCGCACGTCGTTCAGCACGGCGTACCTGAGCCAATGACCGGGAGAGCGTGACGGCACGAGGTGACGTAGCTGGCGGTATGAGGCCTGCGGCCGACCGGAACGCTGTCATCCCACGACGGCCCGGCGTGGCCGCGACATACTGGCTACGCCTGAGGAGTCAGCCGGTCGGGCTCGCCGGCACGGTGATATTCGGCCTCTTCCTGCTGGCCGCCGTGTTCGGTCCCGTGCTCGCCCCGTACGGCTACGCCGACCAGAGCGTTGCCGAACGCCTCCAGGCTCCCGGCCTGCACCACTTGTTGGGCACCGACAATTTCGGACGCGACGTCCTCAGCCGGGTCCTGGTGGGGACCCGCGAGGTCTTCTACCTGGGAGGACTCAGCACCGCTCTGGCGGCGATCATCGGCACCTCTCTAGGACTCGTCGCCGGATACGCGGGCAGGTTCTGGGACGAGGGCATCATGCGCTTGCTCGACGTCCTGCTGGCCTTCCCCGCCCTCCTGCTCGCCATGGTCCTCCTGGCGACCACCGGGGGCTCGAACCTCAACATCATCCTGGTCATCACGGTGGTCTACATTCCTCTGTTCGCCCGCATCACGCGGAGCATGGTGCTCGACCTGCGCACGAGGGAGTTCGTCGAGGCTGCCCGCCTGCGAGGAGAGAGACGGACGCATGTTCTGTTCCGGGAGATCCTTCCGAACGCCATCCCGCCGCTCATCGTCGAGGCCTCGGTCCGCTTCGCCTACTCGATCTTCCTGGTGGCCTCTTTGGGCTTCCTGGGTCTGGGTGTCCCGCCGCCTTCACCGGACTGGGGACTCATGATCAACGAGGCCCGTACCTTCATCGACGTGGCCCCCTGGATGCTGATCGCTCCGGCGGCGGCTATCGCACTGCTGGTGATAGGGACGAGCCTGATGGCCGAGGCCCTCCGCTACGTGTTCAGTCCGCCGGGGACCGGGCGGGTGCGCCGATGAGCCTCGTGCTGGCCACCGATCGGCTATCGGTGTCTTATCGCACGGAGGAGGGCCTCCTCCCGGCCGTCCGCGGTCTCAGCCTGCACGTCGAGAGCGGCGAGGCCCTGGGGTTGGTGGGCGAGTCCGGTTCGGGCAAGACCACGTTCGGACTGGGGGCCGTAGGCTATCTCCCCGAGAGCGGAACCGTGCAGGGAGGAACCTCGCGGCTCCGCGATATCGACCTTCTCTCGCTTCCGCGGAAAGAACTCCGAGCACTGTGGGGCTCCTCTATCGGGCTGGTGAGCCAGGATCCCCAAAGCGCCTTCAACCCCACGCTCACGATGGGACGGCAACTTGACGAGATGGGCCGACGGCATCTCGGGCTTGGACGAGCCGCGGCTCATGGCGCGTCGCTGGAGATGCTGCAGCGGGTGGACCTGCCCGACCCGCGGATGGTGATGGAGCGTTACGCCCACGAGCTGTCGGGCGGGATGCTGCAGCGGTGCGCCATCGCCATGGCCCTGCTTCCTCGGCCGGAGTTCCTGGTCCTCGACGAACCCACCACCGCGCTGGACGTGACCACCCAGGCGCTCATCCTCGATCTGCTCGAAGACCTCCAGGGCGAGTTCCACCATGCCATCCTGTACATCACGCACAACCTGGGAGTCGTCTCGCGGTTCTGCGACCGGGTGGCGGTGATGTATGCCGGCGAGGTGTTGGAGCAGGGCGGGGTGGAGGAGGTCTTCGCGCAGCCTCTTCATCCGTACACGGCCAATCTGCTCCACTGCCTGCCCCGGCTTGGCGGCACGCCGGCGGAAGGCAGGCTGGCCACGTTGCCCGGAGGGCTGCCTCCGCTTGGTGATCTCCCCCCCGGTTGCATCTTCGCTCCGCGGTGCCCGCTCGCCCTGGAGAGCTGCACCGTCTCTCGCCCGCCGCTGGTGGAGGCGGTGCAGGGACGGCTGACCGCCTGCCTGCGCTGGGCGCTGCTCACCGATGAACAGGGGCAGCGAGAGGCGATACGGACCGAAGGGGGCGCGTCGACGGCGACCGCCGCTCTGAGGAAGGTCCTTGACGGCAGGGCGGGCCGGACGCTCCTCTCGGCCGATGGCACCCCGCTCCTGACTGTCCGGCAGGCCGTGAAGGATTTCCGCGTCCGTCGGCGCTCATTGCGGGCAGTCGACGGCGTGAGTCTCGCGTGTGACAGAGGGCGCACGTACGGCCTGGTGGGCGAAAGCGGCAGCGGCAAGACCACCTTGGCCCGTATGGTGGCGGGGCTGACAGCGCCGGACTCGGGGGAGATGTTCCTCGGCGAGGAGATGCTGCGTCCCACGGTCGGCAAGCGGGGCCGGGACCTATTGCGCGATCTGCAGATGGTCTTCCAAAGCCCCGAGCAGTCCCTGAACCCCCGGCACACGGTCAGGCAGGAGCTCGTCCGCCCCCTGATGCTCCTTGGCGGCCTCCGCCGCCGCGAGGCTCGAGAACAAGCCGGCCATCTGCTCGAGGCGGTCAGTCTTCCCGTCTCCTATCTGGATCGCTATCCCGGCGAACTCAGCGGCGGCGAGAAGCAGAGGGTCGCCATCGCCCGCGCTTTCGCCGCCGGTCCCGGCTTGGTGATCTGCGATGAGCCGGTGTCTTCCCTGGATGTATCGGTGCAGGGAGCCCTTCTCAACCTCCTGCTCGATCTCCAGACCGAGGCGGGTACCGCATATCTCTTCATCTCCCACGACCTCGCGGCCGTGCAACACCTGTCCCACGTGATCGGGGTGATGTACCGCGGCAGGCTCGTCGAGCAGGGGACGGCGGCACAGGTGCTGTCTCCGCCGTATCACCCCTATACGGAGGCCCTTCTTTCCGCGGTGCTCGAGCCCGGAACGCGGATCGGTCGGGTCCGAGCGCCCTTGCGGGACGGGTGACAGGCCGGGCGGCGAACAAAGCGGGAAAGGCTGCCCGTTCCAGGAGCGCTGCCCTCGTCATCTGGGTGATGTCTGCCGAGACGAGGACCCGGCGTGGCAGACCGGGGGAGCGGACGGTTCCCATGCCATCCGCTGCCATATTCCCTACAGCGATCCGGCCCGACGATGACGCTCTTCCTCTTGAGGCGCCTCGCCCTGGTCGTGTTGACCGTGCTGCTTTCGAGTGTGCTTGTCTTCGGCGCGACCCACATACTTCCCGGCGACGTGGCGACCATGGTTCTCGGAAGGGAGGCCTCCCAGCAGGCCAAGGACAACCTCCGGAAGGAGCTCGGCCTGGACAAGCCGCTGATCACGCAGTACGGCGCCTGGCTGAGCGACTTGGCGCGCGGCGACTGGGGCACGTCGATCAGTACCGGCGAGAACGTCCGGACGGTCACCCTGGAGCGGCTGGGCAACTCCGCGATGCTCGCCTTTGTCGCATTTGTCATGTACGTGCCACTGGGTATCCTGCTCGGGGTGGTGGCCGCGTGGCGGCGGGGCTCCGCCACCGACCATCTGCTGTCGGCCGGATCTCTCGCGTTCATAGGCCTACCCGAATTCGTCACCGCGGTCGTGGTCATCGCGGTCTTCTCCCGCTGGCTGGGGTGGCTGCCCGCCTCCTCCGCCATACCCCCGGGAACCGGCTTCTTCGCCGCGCTCCCCAGCCTTGTCCTGCCGGCGATGACGGTGTCGCTGACCAGCCTCGCGTATGTGTTGCGAATGACCCGGGCGGGCACCGTCGAGGTGCTCCAGTCCGACTACGTCCGCACCGCCAGGATGAAGGGGCTGTCCACCCTCACTGTGGCTCTGCGTCACGTGCTCCGCAACTCGCTCCTACCCACCGTCACCGTCGTCGCCGCGGGCGTCGGCTGGCTCATCGGAGGACTCATCGTCACCGAGTCGGTTTTTGGCTACCCCGGGCTGGGAAGACTGGTGCTGTTCGCCGTCCAGCGCCGCGACATCCCACTGATACAGGCCACCACCATGATCATCGTGACCATCTACGCGCTCGCCAATCTTCTGGCAGACGTCGTGTACGCGCTTCTGAACCCCCGGATCCGGTACGGCCGGTAGATGGCCCGCGCCGCACGCCCACCCGAGGTCAAGAACCCCAGCGCCACACGGGTCGCGCGTACCTACTACACGCTCAACTCGCTCTTCACGCTCGCTGCCTCGATCATCTGGGGGGTCAACACTCTGTTCCTGCTCGACTCCGGCCTGGACATCTTCTGGGTGTTCACGGTCAATGCCACCTTCAGCGCCGGGCAGATCGTCTTCGAAGTGCCCACCGGAGTTATCGCCGACACCATTGGCCGGCGCGCCTCCTTCCTCATCGGCATCGCGGCCCTGATCGTGGCCACCCTCGGCTACGTGGGCTCCTCCGTCTTCCACTGGGGCCTGACCGGTTTCATCCTGTTCTCCATCCTTCTCGGCTTCGGGTTCACCTGTCAGACCGGCGCGGTGGACGCGTGGATGGTGGACGCCCTCGACGCCAACGGCTACGCGGGCAACAAAGACCGGGTGTTCGCACGAAGCGGCATCTTCATGGGCATCGCGATGCTTGCCGGCACCCTGGGCGGCGGACTGCTCGGGCAGTCGAGCCTGACCATCCCCTACTACGTCCGCGCCGGGCTGTTGGTCGGGGTTTTCGCGGTGACGTTCGCTTCGATGCGTGACATCGGCTTCCAACCGAGGCCGTTGCGCATGTCTCAGATCGGCCGGGAAAGCCGCAGGATCTTCGCCACCGGCGTCGACTATGGCTGGCGTCATCCGGTGGTCCGGCCGCTCCTCTTCACCTCTCTCGTCAGCGGCCTCCTTGTTTGGTACCTGTTCTACGCTTCGCAGCCATATGTGTTGGAGTTGCTCGGGCGCGGAGGGCTGGTGTGGGTGGCCGGTGTCGTCACGGCGCTCTTCGCCCTTTCCGGCGTGGCCGGCAACGCGCTCGTCGGGCGGGTGTCCCGAAGCCGTTGGGGAGAACGCCCGGCCCGGGTGCTCGCCCTGACGGCATTGGGAATGGGGGCATCGGCTGCCGCCCTCGGCACCGTCGGTCTGGTGACAGGGCGCGGAAGTCTCCCCGGATTCGTGGTCGCCATCATCCTCCTGGTGGCCTTCGGGCTCCTCAATGGGCTGCTCGGTCCCATCCGGCAGGCGTACATCAACACGTACATACCGTCGGCCCAACGGGCCACCGTGCTCTCGCTCGATTCCCTCTTCTCCGACGTAGGAGCCGTGGCCGGCCAGACGGGCCTTGGGTACGCGGCTCAGGCGGTCTCGAAAGCCGCCGCCTACACGATCGGGGGCGTGATCTACTTCCTGGCGGCTCCCCTCTACGCGCGGGCCGGCAAGGCGTCCGAACGGGCTCCAGCCGACCCGCTCAAGGAGTAGCCGCCGGGACTGGACCTGCGTTCGAGGGCCGCGTCCTTCGGTGGCTACCGCGTGGTTCAAAGTGCAGCGAGGGTAGTATCTTGAGTCTTGTTGAGAGATAGCGGCCGCATCTTGATGGTGCTTGGGGTTTGTCCATGAACGATCTGCAACTCAGAGAAGCCGACAGCCTGGAAGTCCTCGTCCTCGTCGACAACTACACTGACGTCCTGCTGGCAAGCACGCCAGTCGCCGAAAGAGCGCCCATGCGTCACCCCAGGACCCCGCTCGCGGAGCACGGCATGGCCTGCCTTCTCCGGGTACGGGGCGACGGGCGCGAACACCACATTCTCTTCGATACGGGGCACACCCCGGGATGCATCACCTACAACATGGACTACATGCAGGTCGACGCCTCCATGATCGAGACCGTGGTGATCAGCCATGGTCACATCGACCACATCGGGGGTTTGGAGGGCGTTCTGGAGAAGATCGGAAGGCGCGTTCCCGTCGTGATGCACCCCAACGTCTTTGTCGACCGCAGATTGAACGACAAGCCCGCGGGGCGCATCGTGGGCATGCCCGTTCTGGATAGGGCCGCTCTGGAGAGACAGGCGGATCTGGTCGTGACCGAGAAGCCGTACCCCCTGGCTTCGGGCCTCGTGCTTTCGACGAACACCGTGGAACGGGTCACCGACTTCGAGACCGGCTTCCCTTTCTCCGAGATCAAGAGCGATGGTCAGTGGGTGACCGACCCATTCCTGGATGACCAAGCGCTCGCGGTGAAGGTCAAGGGCAAGGGTCTGGTCGTGGTCGGCGGCTGCTGCCACGCCGGGATCATCAACACGGTGAAATACTGCCAGAAGCTGTTCGCTGCCGACAAGGTCCACGCGGTCATGGGTGGCTTTCACCTCAACAACAAGATATTCGAGCCGACGATCGGCAAGTCGATCGCGGAGATGCAGGCGATTGGTCCGGACTGCATCATCCCGATGCATTGCACGGGCTGGACGGCCATCAACGACTTCGCCCAAGCGTTCCCGAAAGCGTTCATCCTCAACAGCTCGTGCACGACCTACCGGTTCTAGGGCGGTCGACCTGTGTCATGATCCCCCGGAACAACTGACAGATCGAGCAAGTCCAGGCGGGGAGCCGCAAAGGTGCTGGGAGAAGAACGAGCTTGGGAACAACTGGCGATCGTGACGCCGCGGACGTGTGCGACCGGGCCGCGGTAGTCTGTTCCGACGACCACACCTTCCTGGTCCCGGTGCTCGGACATCAAGTCTCGGTGCACGTGCCGACCCGTGCGATGAAAGCCGGGTCCCAGGAATCCGAGTTCATGTTGACCAAAACCGCGTATTTCTCCCGTCTTTCGATCCTGCATTACCTGCTCGGAGCCCAGAACGTCCCGCCCACCGGCCGGTTGCTCAACCCCACCGAGCTGAGATCGAGCCAGATCTACTTTCAAGGGTCCCATCGCCTGCCCCTCGACGCCATTGCCGCTCGGTTCTCGAAGAGTGCCGAAGACTTTCTGGCCCTGGCCGCCCGACTCGGAGGACGGCCTCAGGATCACGGCGATGCGGCCGTGGAGTTGCTGCCTTTCCCGCGCGTTCCGATGACGCTGATCCTGTGGCTCGAGGACGACGAATTCCCGGCGCGGAGCTACCTGTTGTTCGACGAGGTGTGCGAGCACCAGTTGCCCCTGGACGTCCTCTGGTCGACAGCCATGATGTGCACTCTGGCCATGCTCCGCCTACCGCTTCTCCCCACAGAGAGGGATGGTTCTTAGGGCCACGCATGGCACGGGCTGAGCTTTCGTTTGTGCGGACGACCGGCTAAGATTCGGTCGATCTCACGACCCACCGCGATCATCGTGAGCAACCATGAGCGCGTTCACCACGTTTGCAGTACTCATCTCTCTGGCAGCACTTTTCGGCTACCTGAACAGCCGGTTCCTCAAGCTCGCCCCCACGGTCGGCCTCATGCTGCTGGCTTTGGCATCTTCGCTCCTCCTCATCGCTCTGCACTTCGCCGGCCTTTCTGGCATTTCTCTTGTACGGCAGTTCTTGAACGGACTGGACTTCAACCGTGTGCTCCTCAACGGCCTCCTCAGCTATCTCCTTTTCGCCGGAGCATTAGGCCTATCCCTCGACCGATTGGCCGAAGTCCGCTGGCAGGTCTTCCTCCTCGCGACCGTGGGCGTCCTTGGCTCGACCGTGATCGTCGGCTTTGCGATGTTCGGTGTGCTGCAGGCTTTTGGCCTGGACCTTTCTCTGGGCTATTGCCTGTTGTTCGGAGCGCTCATTTCACCGACCGATCCTCTCGCGGTTGTTCCGATCATGCGGCGGGCACGGGCGGACAGAAGGCTGGAGGCGCTGATAACGGGGGAATCCCTGTTCAACGATGGCTTCGCCGTGGTCGTGTTCGTCGTTCTCCTGATGACTGTTACGGGCACCCGCACGGGTTCGCTCGTACCGCAAGCTCTCTTGCTCTTCGTACGGGAGGCGATCGGGGGGTTCGTATTCGGCCTGGCCGTCGGCTGGTTCGGCTACAGGATCCTCAAGACCATTGATGACTTCCCGGTGGAGATCATTATCACTCTGGCCCTCGTGGGCGGCGGGTACGCCATCGCCTCGGCCTTGGGCATCTCCGGTCCGCTGGCGATGGTGGTGGCGGGCATAATCATCGGAAACCAGGGACGCGCCCGGGGCATGTCCCGGGTCACTGTCGAGAACCTCGACCGGTTCTGGGAGATGGTGGACATCATCCTGAACGCCGTGCTGTTTATCATCATCGGGTTCGAAGTGCTCGTGTTCATCGCCGACGTCTCGTGGCTGCGACTGGCTGCCGGAGTCGCGGCTATCCTTGTCGTCTTGTTCGCCCGTTTTGTCTCGGTGGGCGTGCCGATGGTAGCCCTGAAGCCCCGAGGTTCGAACGCGAGACGCGCATCTACCGCTGGTGACCTGGGCGGGTCTTCGCGGGGCGATCCCTGTCGCGCTCGCTCTATCGCTGCCAGCCGGCGAAAATCGCGATCTCGTCGTGACGATCACGTACATCGTGGTGGTGTTTTCGGTCCTCGTGCAGGGTGGCACGGTGAAGTACCTGGTGCCGCACATCAGGAGTGAACATGCCGGGCCCGACTTCGGAGCCGCCCAAAGAGAGCTGAGTTCATTCCCGCCGCGTGGCCAGGGCCCGTTCCACCGCTTCATACCGAAGTTGGATAGTGCCCAGATCATTCGGCTCAGGCACCGACTCTTGGCTCGCTCGCCAGAGCATCTGCGCTTGGTACATCAGCGCTGCTCGATGCGACTCGTGCTGCTCACCGGGGGTGAGCGAGGCGATGGCCTCGAGCAGGCGGAGGATCACCGGGACGCTTTCCCTGCCCGTATTGTCGTATTTGGCTGAAGGCCGCGTCAACCAGGGCCGGAGTAGGTCAACGGATAGGTGACCAGCCTCACCTCGCCTTCGTAGCTCAGGACCGCGGGAGGGATGCCCCGGCCCCCGACCATTCCCAGACCATCGGCGAGTTGATCGATGCACGCGATAGCCGTGTTTGGATCGTTGATCCCCGGGGAAAGCGAGCGCACGGCTATCTCCACCAGTTGGTCGATCGCAGACTCCACGTCCGGAGTGAGAGATCTCTGCGTCCCCAAGACGAAGCACTCATTCAACTCCCTCACGAGTTCCTCGGTCGGCGTCCCGTCCGGCCAGGCGTCCAGCAGCTTGCTTCCCTGGATCAAGAAATGCCCCACGCGGTGCTCGAGACGGAGTACCAGTCCGTTCTCGTGAGCCAGCTTCAGCAGCCGGTCCTGGTCGATCGCCTGGATGTACCCACTGCCTTCCGCCGCGATCTCCTGAGCTCCCGAAGGGAAGCCCTCCGGCAGGCTGCGGCCCGGCCGCCGCTGCTCTGACCGGTCGCTCTCCGTCTGGGGGAAAAGATGGTCGATGGCAACACGCAGTTCGCGGCCGCTGACGGCCACGATGGACTCGGCCCTTATGGAGAAGACGGCGTGGTGGATGAAGTACACGAGCAGGCCAACGCCGGCGACGGCGAGGAGGATGCCCACCGCAAGCGAGATATAGGGTACGAACTGTGGGGAGCCGGTGCTCCGCACCGTGCGCAAGACGAGAAGACAATAGATGAACGCGGCCAGAAACGTGCCCAGCACGAGTTGATATCCGCGGTCTCTGATGAAGTTTCTGAGCAAGCGAGGCCCGAACTGCTGCGATGCCATCGAGAGTCCCACGATGGTTATCGAGAACGTCAGCGCGGCCACCGTGATCATCGATCCGGAAATGGTCGAGAGAAGGACGCGGGCCCCTTCTGGTCCTCCCTGGTATATCCAGTCGGGCACCAGGGTCCCGCTGCTTCCGATGGCATGATCGACCCAGGGCAGGAGAAAGGCTAGCCCGATGGCGGCGGTCACCATTGCGGCGGGCAGGAACCAATAGTTGTTTGCCAGGCGGCCCCTCAAGCGCGTCACCTTCACCTGTGTCGACGTTGGATCCCAAGCGTATCTCATGGGTACCCTGTTCGCACCGGTCCTTGCGCACGGTACAGCAAGGCCGCTCTGCGCCCTGGGGACCGGTAGGCGTTCGGGGGCGCCACCCCCTGAATAGCATCGGCTGCCTTCGATGTTCTCGCTCGCCCGCACATGCTGCTCGGCCGGGAAGCTCTACGCTCCTTGTTCGATTCCCTCCACCTCTTCTGCCCC
>CAVZIK010000001.1:0-12395 GCA_963775295.1 uncultured Actinomycetes bacterium | reverse complement strand
TAGTCTGACCCCTAACCACCTTGTGATCTCAGATATGCACGGCCCACTCGTCCCAATCATTCCTTGAGGACGGCCACCACGTCGACCTCGACCAGCATGTTGGCCCGAGCCAGAGACGCCGGCATGATGAACGTGCTGGCCGGAGGCTCTTCGATCAATCCGGGGGCGTGCTTCTGGTAGTACTCCCACTCCGTCGCCCGCATCAGGTCGTAGTCCTTGACGTCTTTGAGGTAGATCACGGTCTTGACGATGTGATCCATGGAGCTGCCCGCTTCTTCCAGAGCGGACCGGACCTTGTCCAGAGCGACGAGCAACTGCTCCTTCACGTCATCCGACGACACACTGCCGGTCTCCATGGTGCGGCCACTCATTCCGGACAAGAAGACCAGGTCACCCACCACAACGGATCGGGCAAAATGCTGCTTCTCGCCGGCGTAGTACAAGGGATACGTCTTCTTCTTCATTTGTTCTCCCTGGACCGTATGCCCGACGCGAACGACGGGCTCTCGGGACACGGCTCCACCGCACGCAGGGCCTCGTCGGAAACGAGGCCCTGCGTGCTCGAGGTTCTGTTACTTCAGAGGACCAACAGGCCCGGCGATCACGAACCGAGGGTACTACTGCACAAAGCTTTTCAGCTTCGCCGCCACGACGGGATCGGCTTTCTCCGCCTCGGCCCAAACCACGTCAGAAGCGGTCTTGAGCCATGTGTCCTTCTCCGCGCCCTGCAGTTCGATCACTTGCATGCCGGCAGCGGTGATGGTCTTCATCACATCCGCGGCAATCGCCGTGTTGTGGATCTTGGAATCGACCTCCCAGTCCTCAGCAGCCTTAGAAAGAGCGGCCTTCTGGACGTCGTCGAGCTTGTTCCAAGTGCCCATGGCTATAAGAAGACTCGAGTCCGAGAGGTAGACACCCGGCTGGATGAGGTACTTCAGGACCTCCTGCAGCGAGTTGTCGGTGATGTCGGTGAGCACAAGGCCGGCGCCGCCAACCACATTGCGCTCGAGGGCGTCGTAGATATCGCCCAACGGCATCGAGACGACTCCGGCCCCCAGAGCACTGAGCAACGGCGACAACGCCGCGGACGCGCGAACGGTGGTGCCTTTGAAGTCCGCGAGTGTATCGATCTTCTTGTTCATGGCGACTACGAAGGCGACCCCGTCGGAAGCACGGCCCAGGAAGTGAGCATTCAGGCTCTGTTCGCTCACCTCGTTAAGATAGGCCATTCCTCCGTTGGCCCGGGTCGCGGCCGGATCCATGAGCTTGACCGCCTGCAGTACAGGCGCAAAACTCACGAGGTAGCTATACGGCGCAAAGACCAGTTCAACCGCGTCATTCTTGATAGCTTCGGGTAGTTCGTTGGCCGGGATAGCTTCCGGACCTGCGCCCCAGACGACGTTCAGGGTGCCATTGGAGTACTTGGCGACAGACTGGCAGAACGTGTCGAAATAGTAATAGTGGGCTCCGCCCTCAGGGAATGCACCCTGCAGCCTGATGGTCAATGCCGCGGCGGCGGGTGCCGTGGTCGAACTGGCGGCGACTGCGGTTGTACTCACCGCCGGAGCCGTGGTCTCGGTAGAGCCAGTGGAGCTGGTAGAGCCGGTCACCGCGGTGGTAGTGGTGTCGTCTCCTCCACCGCAGGCCGCGACCAGCACCCCGAACGCCATTAGGACAATAAGCGCGACGACCAACTTCTTCAACATTCTTCTTTCCCTCCTGCTTTGGGTTGCGTTCTTCGAGACTGGGTCCTGATTCATCAGAGAAGCCCTGGCACAAACGTCACCAGAGGCGGAATCAACAGCAAAATGCACACGACGAGAAGGTCAATACCCACGAAGGGCACCGCCCCACGGATGATGTGATTCATCGTGACCTCGGGCGGTGAAACGCTCTTCATCGTAAAGAGTGAAAGGCCCACCGGCGGAGTGAACTGTCCGACTTCCAGAAGAATCAGGAACATCACGGCGAACCAGACCTCGTTGATGTCGAAGGCACTGACAAGAGGCATGAACAGAGGCAGCGTGATCATCATGATCGAGGCCTGCTCTATGAATAGCCCCAGAACGAAGACGATCGCGAGCATGATGAAGAGCACTATCCATTCGGAGGAGAAGACGCTGGTGACCGCCAGCACCATGGATCGACTGGCGCCCGTGAACGAGAGGACCTGGCTGAATCCGGCGGAACCGGCAATGATAATGAGGAGCATGCCGGACGTTCGCAGCGAACCGATGAGAGTGTTCACCAGCAGCTTGAACGAGAACCTCCGGTACGCGATCACCAATAAGTAGGACGCAAAGGCTCCTAGAGCAGCAGCTTCCGTGGCCGTTCCCACTCCAGTGAAAATGACGCCGATGACCACGGCAAAGATCAGGAGCAATGGCAGGACGTCCCGGAAGGTCACCTTCAGCTTCTCCCTCAGGGAAACCTGCTCAACGCCGAGATCTTCTTGGGGAGCCAAGCTTGGGTTCCGAATGCACCGGACGATAACGTAGGTGACGTAGAAGCACAGCAGCACCACCCCGGGGACGATGGCGCCCATGAGGATTCTCCCCACCGGGATGCCCGCGATGCCGCCCAGCAAGACCGCCTGATTGCTCGGCGGGATGATCATAGCGAGCGCGCCGCCCGCCATGATGGAACCCGTCGTGAGTTCCTTGGAGTAACCTCGCCGCGACATCTCGGGAAGCATCAGCGACCCGAACATGGCCGTATTGCCCAAAGATGAACCGCTGAGAGAGGCGAACAGACCGCCACCCAACAGTGTGATGACGCTCAACCGTCCCGGTACCCTCCGAACCAACTTGGAGAGCGCATCCAGCGTGCTCTTTATGAGGCCAGACCGGAAGAGACCTCACCCATGATCACGAATAGCGGGATGGCCGTAAAACTGAAGTTGGAGAGCTGGTTCCGCATGCCCAAGACCAACTGTTTGAGAGCGGGGATCCCACTGGCCGTCATCCCGAATGAATGCCCGAAATACATGACCAATCCAGCGACGACTATGAAGCTGAAGGCGACCGGGATGCCACTGAACATCACGAGGAGAAGCCCGGCCAGGAGAACGGAGAGGACTATGTACCAGTCGATCACGCGGGACCACCCTTGGCGCGCTCGCCGGACCTTGTGCCGGCACCGTGGCCTGAGCGCCTGAGGTCCTCTAGCCCGTTCATCAACGACGCAAGAGCAAGGAAGAACGAGCCCAGGGGAATGGGCAGGAGAAGGATCCACTGAGGCGTCTGCGTGACGTCTTGCATGACCCTATGGTGTATCAGGTAGTCGACGGTCAGCAGGCCACCCACGTAGGCGACCACCAGCGCGATAATGACCATCGCGAAGTGCGCGATGGCTCTCCAGCGGTGCTGCGCTGTCTCCGAGACCCTGGTTATGATGAGGTCGATGACTACATGGCCTCTCTGAAGCATCAGCCAAGGCGCCGCCAGGAAAGCCACCCAAACCAGAGCGTAGCTGGAAAAGTCGACCAGTTCTGCGAACGGCTTGTGGAAAAGGAATCGGCTCAGCGTGGCAAAGACCACCGCGAGTAGCAGCACGAAAAGAACTGCGGCCGCGATACCGGCCAGCACCATACAGGCGTTGCTCACTATCTTCTTGAAGACAGTCACACAGCCCTTGGTGCAGAGCCAGAAGCCCTCTGACTCCGCGCGTCAGTTCCGCCCCGAACCTCGCGCAGAATTAGGAATGACACAGTACCCCCCCCTTGTCAGTACGACCAGAGTACAGAAGCAGACCTGTTTCTGCAATCTTGGCCACGACGCCCAGCACGCCGGAGTATGGAAAGAACATCGCCCGGTTCTTCCAGGCTGACTCAGACGACGCCCGGAAAGGAGCCTAAATCGCGTAGTCACCGATCCTGCTGCAGCGGTATTTGCCCGGCTCCACCATTTCAAACAGCTCAGGATTGCCTTCCGAATTGCCGACGGCATGCGCGTCAAGAAACCCTCGGGAGAGCCCCTCCCTCATCGCGGGGCAGGCATTCTCTACTTCGCCACAGGTGAAGGGCTCGCAGATCTTGCCCGCCTTCAAGGCCTCGACGATCGCCCCGTACCACGGATGCTCAGTCATCAGTGCTCCCTTCCCCAACCGTCCGTGAGTCACTCACGGAATTCTACGCCGCCAACGGTGCGTGGTCGGCACTGTGGAGCACTGAGTTTTGAACACGGACCACGGGGGAAAGCCCAGGTTGCCGCAACCGCGTCACGAGACGGAGAGTCCCCGGGGAGGCCTGTCATGGCACCTGTCATTGGAGCAGCCAGCATTGCCCAATACCTACCCCGCCCCGGCGGGCGAATCGCTTACGATGTCCAAGGCGACGGTCCATTGGTGGTGTGCGTACCGGGCATGGGGGACCTGCGGTCGGTCTACCGTTTCCTGGTCCAGCCGCTCGTCGAGGCAGGATGGCGAGTCGCGGCCATGGACTTGCGTGGTCACGGGGATAGTGACGCCACCTTCGCTTCTTACGATGACGTCGCGGCCGGTGGCGACGTCTTGGCTTTGATCCAGCGACTTGATGGCCCCGCTGTGATCGTCGGCAACTCGATGGGGGCAGGAGCCGCAGCTTGGGCGGCAGCGGAGTCGCCGGCCGATGCCGCCGGTCTTGTTCTCATCGGTCCATTTGTCAGAAACCCACCGATAAGTTGGCTGGCCGTCCTCGCCTTTCGTATCGCGCTGCTTCGACCGTGGGGTCGTTGGGCCTGGAAGGCCTACTACGCTTCGCAGTACCCGGGCCGCCGACCGTCGGACCTGACTGAGCACCTCCGTCGCCTCGACCACAACCTCCGCCAACCCGGTCATTGGCGGGCTTTCGCCAAGACCACCCACACCTCCCATGCCCCGGTCGAGGCACGACTCTCCCAGGTGACTGTGCCGACGTTGGTCGTCATGGGCGATCACGACAGGGACTTCTCCGACCCGACCGGCGAGGCGAGGGTCGTCGCCGAACGGCTCAAAGGAGAGGTGGTGCTGGTTCCTGGAGCGGGCCACTATCCACAGGCAGAATACCCGGAGGTCGTCGCCCCGGCCATCGTGTCCTTCGTCCAGCGGTCGTTCGCGTAGCCGAGTGCCCTCGACGGGCTGCAGCGCGATCGTTCGGTAGCCTTACTGGTTGGCCACCGACAGCCGCACGGGCCTCGCTTGGCGGTGTCTTCTGGCGGGCGAGTTGTGCGATGCCGGAGGCCGAAGCCGCTATCGGGTCTTCAGATAGTCGATCAACGCGTCGCTCTGAGCCCGGGTCAATTGCCAGCGGGGCATGGGCGCCTCAAGTGAACTGCCGTTCGGGTCGAGCCCCTGAGTCACGGCCAAGAAGAAGCTGTCCGGATCGAAGGCCTTGTCGCCCGGGTCCGTGGGAGGCGCGATCAGCGTGCTCCAGCGGATGTCGGGTACCTCCACCTGGCTCATCATCATCTGGATGGTCTGGCCGCGAGCGTCAGCGCCGTGGCAGTTCGCGCAGGCCGCCGCCGACCCCATCATCCCCGTGACCCCGGACCGGGGGATCAAGTTGCCGTTCTCGTCCGTGCCCGTCTGGAAGATGCGCTCGCCCAGTTCGACGCCGGATACCTGTCCGGTCGGGAGAGAGGAGGACCCACCCGGATGCAGCGGGGCGCCGCTCGGGATGGTCAAAGCGAGTATGGCTGCGGCCAGCACCCCCACCACCAACAGAATCAACCCCACCGTAGTCTGGGTGCTCCACCTGCCCGTTCGGCTCATGGTCCGGGCTCCTAGCCCCCGAGAAGGTCTTGCTTGCGTTGCAGGAACTCCTCGCGATCGATCTCGCCGCGGGCATAACGTTCCTCAAGCACCTGCAGGGCGTTACTCCTACCTGGACCGGGCGGAGGTCCCTGAGGTGGCGGACCTGGGTGGACGTGGTCGTGTCTGGCCAAGCCCCTCACCAGAAGGATGATCCCGATCACGATCAAGGCGAGTACCGCCAGCATGACCAGCACCATGAGCGCCTCGCCCGCGCCGCCCCAACCGTTTCCCCAACCCCACATCATGATCGCGCTCCTTTCGGAGTACCCGTTGCCGCGCCCACTTCTTCGCCGACCGCTTCCTATGTTCCCGAATCGGCCGGGGCAGAATCATCTCTGCGGGTTTCGCTCCGCGCCAGGGATGGGAGAACGAAGGTGCCACGAGGGGAAGGGCTCTTCTGAACCTACTGCACGCCATAGTGCACGCGCTTGCCATCGCGGGTTCCATGACCTGGCAGATCCTCTGGGCCCTGATCCTGGGCTTCACCCTGTCGGCGGTCGTCCAGGCCCTGGTGCGCCGCGCGACGATCGTTCGCCTGCTGGGGGATGACCGACCACGCACCCTGGCCCTCGCCACCGGCCTCGGCGCCGCCTCCTCCTCCTGCTCCTATGCGGCGGTGGCCTTGGCCCGTTCTTTGTTCGTCAAGGGGGCCAGCTTCACCGCCGCCATGGCGTTCGAGATCGCCTCCACCAACCTCGTCGTCGAGCTCGGGCATCATCCTCGCGCTCCTTCTGTCCTGGCAGTTCACCCTGGCCGAATTCGTGGGCGGCCCCTTCATCATCATTCTGGTGGCCCTGATATTCCGTCTCTTCCTGCGCAAACGGGTGGTCGACGCCGCCCGGAAGCAGGCGGAAAAGGGGATAGCCGGTTCCATGGAGGGTCACGCCGCCATGGATATGAGTATCAAGGTGCCGGGGAGCCTGTGGAAGCGGCTGCGCTCTCCGGCCGGCTTCACCTCGGTGTCGCACGTGTTCGTGATGGAGTGGGCGGCCATCCTGCGCGATATCTTGCTCGGGCTTCTCATCGCCGGGGCGCTCGCAGCCTGGGTGCCGGCCACGTTCTGGCAGCATGCTGTTCTTCGACGGGCACCCGCTGCTCAGCAAGGTCTGGGGGCCGTTGATCGGGCCTTTGGTGGCCGTCGTCAGCTTCGTCTGTTCCGTCGGCAACGTGCCCCTGGCGGCTGTGCTCTGGAACGGTGGCATCAGCTTCGGGGGCGTGGTCAGTTTCATCTTCGCCGACCTCATCATCATCCCCATCCTGCTCATCTAGTTCAGGGGTCGAGAGCGAGCACGGTCCGGCGACTGAGTCATCCTCCGCAACGAAGGTTATTGACGCAGACGGCCAAGTCGAATGCCAAAGCTAACCCCTTAGGGGCTTCAATTCCGCAAACCAGATGTTCAAGTCGGCGGCAATCGGCCGCGCTTCCTCCCGAAGTTGCTGCCACGATTTGGGAATCTCATCCGATCCGGCGTCGAAATCAAGCCGGTCCGCGCCGGCAAGTTGCTCGCTCACCTCATGTAGCGTAGGGCACGACTCAAACAAGGACGGAGCGAACGCGAGCATCGCATCAAGTAGCATGTCGGGGTCATGCGGCCCCTTGGGAACGACCACGCGGACCTGCGAGTCGCGACTAAGCGTGTCGTCGAAGTAGTGGGGCTCCAGCCACATACGATCCGAGTGACCGACGAGAACTAGCATGCCGATGCGGTCTACCCCATCAGCGCCCATGAAGCCGCCCTGGCCACCAAGAACGTACAGTCCGGAGAAACCAGCCACGATAACCTCCCAGAATCGCAATCCGTTCTGACCCCGGGCGAGTGGGCAGACGCCCGATCGCTTGCTTGCCACTCTACCCCTTGGCGTTCTGCTCAATTCGCCCATTCGACATCATGCAGCGATGAGTGCTTCTAGCTTCGGCCACGGCGCGTAACACAGCATGGACCCAAGATGGGCCTGCACCAACCCGCGCGTGTCGGGGTGGGTCTCGGAGTCGATTAGGAACTGGTGCACGCCGTCACAGACTGCCTCGTGGAGCGCCTCTCCCTCAATGACCAGCGTATCCGCGGGGAGAGGAACCGACTCATCCGCTTCGGGACCACCGCGCCATTTGTAAACCAACCGCCGAGCCTTGCCTTCACGACGCAGGAGAGAGTCATACCCGTAGGTGTGCAGAACGCCACATCGGGCGGCGTAGAGATCCGTGGAGTTGCAGCCCAGGTTGTCCGTTGGGTGGAGATAGCGATCCGACCAGTCGACGAAGTGTTGCGGCTTGGTCTCTTTGGCATCGACCGGACGAGTTAATCCGGCAAGCGCATCGACCGTGGAGAACATGAGCGAGACGGCGGACAACAGACATTGGGCATGCAGTGCGACCTGAATTCCGACCATCATTCCACGCTCGCCGTTGATGACCTCATCGAGCCTCGGCTCCACCCTCATGGCTCCCCCAATGCGTTTGGGTCGTCCACAGCGTAGTACTGAGTGCTATGGAATATGAGGTTGTGGCATAGAGTTACCGGATAATACTGCACATTGGTGAAGCCCTGCTTGTGACGGGCCCAACGGGTTCCTCGCTCATCGTGCCTTTGGGCCTATCGAGGTCGAGGTTTGCGAGGTGATCCTTGATAGCTCCACCGCAGAACAGGGAATAGTCTGGCACGCAACGCATGGTGCCTACATCTGCGCGAGGAGGGTGAGGAGGATCTCGTGACCGAGAACGATCGGACGCCAGGACATGCAGTCCCGCTAAGAGATCGGGCGCTTGACGGCCAACGAGCACTGATCACCGGAGGCGACTCAGGCATTGGGGCCGGCATTGCACGGGCAATGGCCGCGGCCGGCGCGAAAGTGGCGATCAACTACGCACATGCAGAGGACAAGGCGCAGGCGGTGCGTGCGGACATCCTTGCCGCGGGCGGGGAGGCGCTGGTGATCCAGGCCGATGTCAGCAGAGAGGACGCCGTTAGAGATATGGTGCAGGAGGTCTGCGGAGCTTGGGAGAGCATGGACATTCTTGTGGCAAATGCGGGGCTTCAGAGAGATGCCCCCTTCCTTGAGATGACTCTGGACGATTGGAATCTTGTTCTGTCCGTCAACCTCACCGGCCAGTTCCTTTGCGCTCGCGAGGTCGCCCGCGAGTTTGTGCGCAGAGGAATTGTGGCGGGGCTGTCGCGAGCGGCAGGCAAGATCGTCTGCATTTCCTCGGTCCACGACGAGATACCGTGGGCGGGGCACGTCAACTACGCGACGTCCAAGGGTGGGATCGCAATGCTCGTGAAGACGATGGCTCAGGAGTTGGCCCAGTACCGGATCCGTGTGAACGCAATATCGCCGGGAGCTATCAAGACGCCCATCAACCGGGCTGCCTGGGATACCCCGGCAGCGGAGGCCACACTTCTCGAGCTCATCCCGTATGGGCGGGTTGGGGAACCGGAGGACATCGGCCACGTGGCGACGTGGCTTGCATCCGATTCTGCCGATTACATCACGGGCGCCACCATCTACGTCGATGGCGGAATGATGTTGTATCCCGGTTTCCGAACCGGTGGATGAAGCGCCAAGCGTTTGAGATCCTGGGCGTCCCGTGGCCCATCTTCCTTGCTGAGACCATCGGGACCGCGTTGTTGGTAGGGGTTGGGCTCTCTTTTGTCATCATCAATTTCGGCCAAGGGACTCCGGTCGCGAACCTGATCCCGAGTGCCGGCTTGCGGCGAGCGTTGACCGGTTTCTTGTTCGGTTGCACCGGCGCACTCATCGCGGTCTCCCCGCTCGGAAGGTTGAGCGGTGCGCACATCAACCCCATCGTATCTATGGCGTTCTGGATACGGCGAGTGATGGCGGGCAGGCAGGCGCTCGCATATGTGCTCGCGCAGCTTATCGGCGCCGCACTGGGGGCGCTTCCCCTTCTACTCTGGCAAAGTACCGGTCGCAGCATCATGTTTGGCGCCACCCGGCCGGGACCCGCCTATGGTCCGTGGAGCGCCCTGGGCGGTGAGGCAGCCACCACTGCGGCGCTCGTCATCGGACTCTTTCTTCTTCTTGGCCATCCGCCGGCGCGCAAGTTCACGCCGCTGCTCTTTCCCTTCTTCTATGCGCTCATGGTATGGATGGAGGCCCCACTTTCAGGCACTAGTACGAATCCAGCGCGTAGTTTCGGACCTGCCGTATCTCCGGATACTGGAACGGGTTCTGGGTGTACATCATAGGTCCGGCTATCGGCGCCGGCCTCGCGGCCGGTCTTCATAACACCGGTTGGCTACGGCGCTTCCGGATCGATGTAGCCAAGGTTTATCACTTTGAGGAAGACACCTTCGACATGTTCAGGAGAAGCCGTGAGCGCACCGAACGCGCCGGAAGGGAGAGGCAGCGCCGCGCCGCTGAGCGCTCCGCGGTGTCGCGCGTTTTTGGCCATTGCTGCCGGTACGGTACATAAAGCGGGTCAGGCCAGCTCACTGTGAACCCGCGTAGTAGAAGCCTCCGTGATCCCTCCGCCGGCGCCCACCAGGACACTAGGAGACTGGCCACCCAGCCTCCAATGCCGCCAACAACGATCCATGATAAGAGTCCCATGAAGTTGCTCCCTCTCTATCCCGGCAACACTGCCACTGCGTAGTCGCGTCCTTCCCAGAGGTCCTTCTCGGGCCAGTAAAACGTGAAACGCACAGCCGATACGTGGTCGGCAAGAACGGGAATGTCGACAAAGCTGACCTGCAAGGGAAGGGGTCAATTCAGGGGTCAATGTCGGCAGACATTCCGTTCGCTTTGGTGACGGCCTAGAAACGACAGCAATCCCTGCAAACGGCGGGCTGCAATCTAGGGACGGGATGCGAGGGGGTTTGACTAGACGGCGGGACCCGGCTTGAATCAACCACCGACATTTCCTTCCGCCTGGTAACTATCTAAGATGCGCAAGACTCCTCGGTCGACCCTAACCTATGCTTGGCCGCTGTTCCCGTCAAAATCACCCCTACGCCCTACCGATACACCCCGTAGTCCCTCGCCGCCTGGATCATCGCCCGCACGTTCGCCTCCTTGGCGTCGTAGATGACGGCGCCGCTGTCCAGCAGGAACCCTCCGCCGGGTGCGGCCACCTCGATAAGCCGGCGGCAATACTGCCGCACATCCTCGGGAGTGCCGGTCGCAAGAAGGGAAAGGGGCACATTGCCTTGAAGCGCGGCTACCTGGCCGAGGGTCGCCTTGGCGTGCGCCATATCAGTCCGGTCGAGCAGCCAAACTGTCCTGCCCTTGGGCAGGTCCCGGGCGATGACTTCCAGACGGGAGTCCATCTTGCCCTCAGCAAAGAACAAGGGGATGAACCCCTCATCAATGAGAGCGAGCGCGACCGCGCGAAGGGTGGGCCAATAGAAGGTCTCGAACTGGAGTGAGTTCATGTGGGCGTCGTCGCCCTTGTGCAGGGGCCAGAACAAGCACGGAGGCGTCTCTGGCGTCGTGCCCTGAAGAGCCCAGTCGACCATAAGGGGGATGAGCCGCTCGCATGCCTCGAGCACCTTCTCGGGGCGGCGGTAGAGATCTAGAACCATCTCCTTCGTTCCACGCAGGTGATCGCCCAGCAGGTCGAAGGGAGCTTTGGCGCTGCCAGCCACGAGGGCAGGAAATCCCTGCGACTTGAGCTGCGTCTGGATCTCGCCCACCCCGGCCGCCCACGCCGCCGCTTCCCTGCCCGCGGCGGCGGCCCGCTCCAGACCCTCGATCACCCGAGGGTCCCCCCAGGTCGCCACGAACTTGGCACAACTGGTGATGCTGACCATGCTGAAGGGGTTCCCGAGCTTCGTCAGGCCTTCGAGAGCACCGGAGACGTCCGGCAAGTACCGCCGCATGAGGAATTCGCCGGGACTGTCGATGAGCCGGTCGTAGTCTTCGGCGGTCATCCATTCCCGTTCGTCGTACTGGACGTAGGTGTCCTTGGCCACGCCGTGGCCCGGCCACGAGTAGGGTCGGTAGTCGATGAGGTCGAGGACTCGGCCCGGGGCGGTGGCAATCGCCGGGTTGACCAAGGCATCGGGCTGGAATTCGATGGTGAAGTCGAGGAAGGCCCGGCTCCCGCGAGAGAAGTCGTACATCCCGTCATAGGCGGAAAGGCCGGCCCATCTCAGCGGGTAGATCTCGGAGAGGAGAAGGGGGACCGGCACCTGATCCGGTTCCTTCTCAAGCCTTATGGCATCGATCAGACGCTGGACCCGCGCTGCGTAGGCGTGACCGGCTTCACTCGATGCGAACGACAAGACAGGCCTCTTCCAAGCGTCCAGCCGATGTTCCAGCTTCTCGTCGGCGCCCATTTCTTGCCACGGCTTGGCAAGGATGCCTGCATCACTCATTTCTCAGTCCCCGTCAAAGGGTCGTGTACGATAGTGGAGACCCAGCTGTTTTGGTCCGACCTTGGCAGCCGGAGCTTCTTCACGATAGAGCATCTCTTACGTACTTGTCAGTTCCCATCGGCCGCCTGGCGCCACGCGGGCCTCGCTGGAGTGTCAAGTCCCACCACCCGTGTTACACCTTGGCTCCGGTACCTTTGTTACAGTCACCCAGGCCTCGGCAGAAGAGCGGTCACAGGTTCAAGTCGTCCCCCAATAGAAGAAGGCCCGGATTACCAGGCCTTCTTCTTCACT